>JAUYDU010000414.1 GCA_030691665.1 Chloroflexota bacterium | reverse complement strand
ATGACCTCCATCTGTTGTCTGGTGGCGGCGGCAATGACTGGCGAGAGGGCGACCCGTTGACCATGCACCCCGATGAAGCCTGGCGAGGAGGCTTTCACAGGCAATGGTTCGTCTGCTCGCCAGACACCTCCGTAGGAGTGGCTGACGACATCAATGGTTCGGAGAAGGTCGAAATCCCCATGGCGCCAGTGGGATTCAAGTAAAGCTGGGATATCGGGGGGCGATGGCAGATGGGTACCGGCCATCTCTATTTCTTCCACGGTGGGAATAACGGCCTTTACCAGAGTCGGCTGGGAGCTGCTCTTCGCCGTTGGTGAAGGCACCCAATAGAGTTCACTGTACGCGCCACACCGCACTAGCTCGTCGACCACCCGCACTGCTGGCATGGTGTCATCAAAGACGGACTTGTAGTAGGCCTGGAATCCCGACTGGTCGTCAGAGTAACGGTCAGCAGGCCTTCTCAAGCTATTGGGCGTAATAAGAGTCGAGCCCGCCTTCTCGAGCAGCATAAACACCAGCAGCGCACGCCTCGTTTCGTCGCTGACCTCTCGAAGGCGCTTGAGCACTCCTTGACGCAGAACGCGCTTCGGCGCTTCCTCCTCCAACGCGGCGAGCAGAGTTCCTTGGGTTTCGCCGGTCCGCCAGCGCGGTTCGATATGCAGCAGCTTCTCGACCTGCTCAATTAGGCCATTGCAGACACTTCGCAGTTCCGCGACACGCTTCTCTGCCTCTGGCCTGGAGATGCTGTAGCGCGCTGCGAGGTTCTTCGCTATATATGGGTAGTTCTCTTCGAGGCCGTATCCCGCACTCATGCTGGTGGGATTGCTCGCCCACTGTAGCAGCGCATCCAGCATCGTCTCGTCGGAGACGTAGCGCTCTATGACTTGGCTAGCTTCTGTCCGGAGCGTCGATTCGCTCATGACATGCCCTCCTTCCTCGGGTCATTATTGAGCCTCGTGCCGAGACTCCGGGGCCATCGTTGTAGTTGCTGCCAGATTAGGCTCACCATCACCTTCCTGCCGCACGTCAGGGGACCGCTTGTTGTCCCAGTAGCTCTACTACTAACCTATCAATCCGCTGGGCGACGCCGTCCTCCAGAAGGGCAGCGCGGATGAGCTGCCGGGCCCTGACAAAGTGGGTAGCCCCTCTCAACTTCACGGCACCAGCCACCTGCTCGGCTTGCCCAGCGGCCTTGGCCAGCTCCTCATGTAGAGCGTTCGAGGCATCGAAGCGGGGGATAGGGAGGGAGAGCATCACCTTGTCGAAGTGGCGCGCGCCCCACTGGCCGCGGGCCTGCATATCCGCCACGCGAGCGCGGGCTGTTTCGCTGTTCAGCACCGCTGTGAGGTATCGAGCCTCATCTTCAATCTCTATGGCGATCCAGTAGAGCGCATGCTCTACCAGCGCGGAACAATCTCGTAGGATAGCCGCCGCTGGCAGTGTCCCGGACGCCGCATACACCACACGCAGTTGTGGGGTCGGAAACTGGGCAGTGAGTTCCCCGTTGTAGTCAAGCCGCTGGGTGAAGGTGATCCCACCCCTGCTGTGCTGCGCCCAGAGGCGCTCCGCCTGCTGGAGCCAGCCAGAAAGGTGCATGTAGCCTGCCCGCTGGGCGGCTTCTGAGTCCAGCAGCCGCTTCCCTTCGTCGTCCCAGGGAATCACCGCCAGGACTGGCTCCAGCAACCGGAAGGGGGCCACCGACTCGCCCAGGTACAGGGGGCGCAGAAACTCCCCTTCGACATTGTCGCGCACGGGTGGCAGATGCTTCCACGGAGGTTTCTCCTGGCTGGTGCGCCGGCTTTCCACCAGGGGAGCAGCCGGGTTCGGTCCGACAGCGCCCACAGGAGCCGGCTGGACTACGCAGAGCACCCGTGGCACGATGGTGGCGCCCTGACGGAACACGTCGTGGTAGGGTGACGGGGGTGCTTCCTCCACAGCAAAGGGTGGCCGAGGCGCCTCTCTCCAGGAGAGCGCCGCGTCTGCCTCGGCCGCTGATGCATCGCGCCGAGGCAAGGTCCCAGAGGCAGCAAGCACGGTGTCAGGAAGCACCTTGCCCTTTCCCTCGCCCGGCCGCCCGAACAGGACGCAGGAGGGCACCGGGAACAGGGGCTGTACGTCGTCGCTGAAAGCCCAAGCCTCAGTGAACTGCACAGTGGCGGAGACCCGTTCCACCCGCTTGCCTCTGCGTGCGCCGTACACTCCGGAGCGGAAGCCATCGGACTGCCTTCGAGACAGGGCCGCATAGGGCATGACGAAGGCGATGGCTCCCGCAAGTTTCAGGTAGAGCTCTACACAGCGGACAAAGAAGTAGCCGGACAGGTCCTGGTGCGTCGCGACCTTCCCACCGGCCCATAGGCCACGGCGCTGACACTCCTCACGGAAACGCCGCTGCGTTCCTGGCTCCATGTAGCGGTAGGAGAGCCACGGAGGGTTGCCGATCACTACATCCGCCCTCTGGTCCTCTTGGGAGAGCCACACCGGCCGCACCAGGTTTCGGGCCACGAAGCCCCAAATGTGGTCTCGCCCGTCACGGTGCAGCATACGCAACGTCTCATACGTCCGCGCCAGTGTCTCCGTTGTGGCTCGGCCAAGACCGTAGGTGCGCTCCAGCCAGGCGCTCAGGCCTTCAGGTGGTGCGTCCTGTCTGCTCAACTGGAGCATGCGCTCTATCACCGCATCAAACATTGCTGGGTCGCCTGCTACGTCGAAGGGGAACTCCAAAAGCGGGCCCCCACCTGGTACCTCAATAAGCACTTCACGCTCTGCGAGGAAGCCACGGGTATTCCACTGGAGAGAATCGCCAAGGTAAACAGGGATTGTGAGGTGCGGTGGCCTGTGTAGCAGTCGCTCCTCTCCGAGGGCGAGAAGAAAGGTTACCCGGGCAATCTGTACCGATACCGGGTGGACGTCGACGCCAAGGACCTGGCGGCAGGCCGCCTCCGTACCCTCCCGGATCGAGAGCTTGGCTTCGTCGGCCGCGCTGAGCAAGCGGCGCACCGCGTGAAAGAGGAACGTTCCCGACCCGCAGGCGGGGTCCAGTACTCGCTGCTCCAGAGGTCGTTCAATGGCGCGCGCACACATTCGCTGGGACAGCCAGTCCGGCGTATAGTACTCGCCCAGGTCGTGCCGCTGCTCCGGGTCTACCAGCGACTCGTACAGTCCTTTGAGGACGTCCGTCTGGACGTCCCGCAGCCGAAAGCGCCCCGCTTGCAGCGCGATGCGGCGCACCAAGGCATTCCCCAGGCTAGAGGCGAGTAACCAGTCAAAGAAGTCGGACTCCACCGCGCCGCCAATCCCAGCCTCTTGGAACGGGCGCCCAGCCAGGAGGTCGGAAGGCTCAGGCACATCCACGCCCAGGACGTAGGTGGCCATGGTCTTGGCAATGGTGGTCAGGTAGGTGTGCTGGAAGAAGAGGTCGTCCTGGTCCACCCAGGCCCCATAGACCCGCTCCATGAGCTGGGCCCACAGGCCCCGCTTTACTCGCACATTCGGCTGGGCACCCACTTCGCTCCAGAGGCCCGCAAGCTCTTCCCGGGCCATGTGCCACGCCAGGCTGCCCCGGCCCAGCTCCCGTCTGACAGCCTCCGGGGTCGGCTCCAGGTCGGCACTGACCGCGACGGTGGAACTCAGCCAGGCCAGGAACTCCCTGGGGTTGTCCACGGAGGTTGTGAGCGAAGGAAGCGAACGGAGCCTGCCAGCGCGTAGCTCGTACGGAAGGAACTCGGCCCCATCGGTGGCGATGCCTACGAAGTGCTGGCCTGTTTCCTTTTCCCTCTGGGCCAGGTAGTCGGGCAGTCTCGCCTCTGCATCGCCCTTCTCGCGGCGAAGGTCGGACTTGAACTCGAACACTGTGCGCCCCATCAGGGCGTCAATCCGCCCGTGGACCTCAGGGACTGGGCGCTCGAAGTCCACCTCGGTGCTGCTGGCTCCCAGGCCACCCACCAGAAGCTCGTACACAAGCGTTCGTACCTTCTCGTGGCGAGGGCGCGACGCTAGCTCGCTAACGATCTCCCGTAAACGCTCCGGCGACAACGGCATTCGGCCAGCCTCCCCATGCAACTGTATTATAGTCCTGGGACACCAATGTCGAAAGGCCGTCGTTGCGGAGCGGAAGGAAGAAGAGGGTAGCGCAACCTGGAGTGACTACGCCCGTTCCGGTGCCACTATGGCTGTAACCTGCGCTGACTTCGCCAGCGTTACACCCACTCGTCAACGCCCAAGGTGTGAATGCCACTAGGCAAGGAGTCTATGTGGCCCCTCAGGTCAAACCTGCCCGATGGACGAACCACTGGCCGGCCAGGAGGGTCAAAGGCTGGCCCAATCACAGTTCCAGCCAACGGCGCCGCCGTCTGGCACCGCCCGGATGGTAGAATGAGCTGGCTCCTGCATAGTCGGCGGTGTGGAGTCAGCGATCACCGCTCGGGCCCGGAGACTAGGCGCCGCGAGATGCGGCGGATAGCGTGGCCCCTTGCTGGCTTCTTGTCAGAGGTCACAGGGGTTGCCTTCTCTGCCACAGCCTAGACACGCACGGTCAGTGGCAGGTCGCGTCAGGCGAAGCGGCGACGCCGACGTGCAGAGGCTCTGGCCATCGCCGGAGCCTCTGCACAAGATGTGAGTTGCCCTCGTTCGTTGGGCTAGCAGTCGTCCCACAATGGCCTGGCGGGAGGTGACCACGTAGGCGACGAGCAAGTGGGCCACGTTGGTGTAAGCATGGCGCTCACGCTGGCCATCTGCGGAATTCGCCCAACCGGTCCCGCAACGCGGAGTGGACCGTAAGGTCCGGCTTTCCCAAGAGAGCGGACAGGTCGCGCTCACCTGAGAGCTGGGGAACGGACGCCCCTGCCGGAATCCAACCGAAAGTCAGAATGTGCAGCGTCCGACGTGAAGGAGCTGCTGCGTGTGGCGGTCAGTGCGGAGAAGCCCGTCCACGTGCTCCTGGCGGGGCCGCCGGCCCTGGCCAAGAGCCTCTTCCTCTGGGACCTGGAGCGGGCCGCCCCGGGCCGCACTCTGTGGCTGGTGGGATCGGGCGCCTCCAAGGCGGGCCTGTGGGACATGGTGGCCGAAAGGCAGCCCAAAATTC
>JAUYDU010000394.1 GCA_030691665.1 Chloroflexota bacterium | reverse complement strand
GTGCGCCTGGCGGCCGGGTGGTCATCGACGACCAGCGATCCTCTGAGGACGCGTCCCGCGCCGCCGGGCAGGACCGCATTGAGCGGAGGCGAGACCCTTCACACACTCACTCCCTCTCCCTCAGCGAGATGCTATCGATGGTGCGGGAGGCTGGCCTGGAAGTGCAGCGGGTCGAAGAGCGCGAGAGCACCCGCGACTTCGACGAATGGATGAAGGCCATCGGCGCCGACCCCGCCACCTACCGCGCCGTGCGGGAGGCGTTACTCGAAAGCATGGAGGGCGACACCGCCGGCCTCTCCCCACGCCTGGAGGGCGGCCGGCTGGTGTATCAGCGGCGGGCGGTGTGGCTGGTAGCCGCTAAGCCCCTCGGCTGATACCCTCATGCGTGAGGGACCGGTTGTGGTCGTAATTGCGGACCTGCCTGCCGGTAGGCAGGTCCGCGGCTTGCACGGAAGCTGCGGGTTTCAACCCGCAGAGATGAACTAGTACCAGAAAGGAGGACTAGGATGACGGAAGCAGTAGTCGTTGATGCGGTGCGCACCCCCTTCGGGCGGGCCGGCACCAAGGGCGTGTTCCGCGACATCACCCACGTGGAGCTGATGGTGTCGCTCCTTAAGGCGATCATCGAGCGCAACAAGCTGAACCCCGAGTCGGTGGACGAGGTCATCCTCGGCTCGGTGGGACTGGCCGGCGTCCTCACCCGCGCCCGCATGTACCTGTTCGAGGCCGACCTGCCTTGGACTATCTCCAGCACGGACCTCAACAAGCAGTGCGCCTCCTCGCTTCAGGCGGTGACGCAAGGGGCCCAGGCTATCATGTGCGGCATGTCGGACGTTGTCCTGGCGGGCGGCATCGAGACCATGGACCGCGTCGGGCCCATCCCGCCCGGCGGCGATGCCCTGTCGATGGACAACCCCCAGGTCATGATGGAGTTCATGAAGCGGGAGAACTGGCAGATGTACCCCGACAAGCAGGCCAAGCTCCTGCCCCAGTGGTTCCAGAAGGTGGAGCCCTGGATCATGAACATGGGCCAGACGGCCGAGAAGCTGGCCCAGGTCTACGAGATCACCCGCGAGGACTCCGACAAGTTCGCCCTCGGGAGCCAGCAGAAGGCGGTGGCCGCCCAGGACTCGGGCAAGTTCGACCGGGAGATCATCCCCATCACCATCAACTACAACGATGGCCGCACGGTTACGGTGGACAAGGACCAGGGCCCTCGCCGTGAGACCAGCCTGGAGGCGCTGGCCGGTTTGCGTCCCGTCTACAAGCCCGACGGCCAGGTGACGGCGGGCAACGCCTGTCCCCGCAACGAGGGCGCTTCCCTGGTGCTGCTGATGTCCAAGGAGAAGGCGAAGGAGCTGGGCTACAAGCCACTGGTCACCTTTCGCGCCGCCGCTACCACGGGCGTCGACCCCACCATCATGGGCATCGGGCCGGTGCCGGCCACCCAGAAGCTGCTGAAGCGCACGGGCATGACCATCGACGACTTCGACCTGGTGGAGGTGAACGAGGCCTTCGCCTGTCAGGTGGTGGCGGTAATGCGCGAGCTCGGCATCAAGGAGGAGCGGGTGAACGTCAACGGCGGCGCCGTCGCCCTGGGCCACCCCCTGGGCGCCACCGGCGGCCGCATGGTGGGCACCATCGCCTACGAGATGCAGCGGCGCAACGCCCGCTGGGGCCTGTGCACCCTCTGCCTGGGCGGCGGCATGGGCTTCGCGGTGGCCCTGGAGCGGGAGGGGTAAGACCGGTAACCAGCCGGCGCCACATTTGCCCCGGCGCGGGCAATGGTGCCGCGGCAGCCACAACGGCGGGTGATCGATGACATTGAAGAACTTGCAGTTCCATCCAGCTACCGCCGAACGGTGGCGCGATCTGGAAAGGCTGTTCGGGGAACACGGGGCCGATGGTGGCTGCTGGTGTATGTGGTGGAGATTGACCCGGTCTCAGTTCGGTCAGCAAGTAGGGGAGAAGAACAAGGAGGCGCTGAAGGCGATAGTTGATTCGGGCGAGATCCCCGGCCTTCTGGCCTACGCCGCCGGCGAGCCCATCGCCTGGTGTTCGGTGGCCCCGAGAGAAGCCTATCCAGCCCTGGAGCGATCGCGGACGCTGAAGAGAGTTGACGATGCGCCGGTTTGGTCGGTCGTCTGCTTCTTCGTTGCGAAGGCCTTCAGACGCCAGGGGATCATGGTGCCGTTCCTCAGAGCCTCAGTAGAGTACGCGAGGAAGCATGGCGCAAAGATCGTCGAAGGGTATCCGGTCGAAGAGAGAGTCCGCCTGTCGGGCAGCGAAGGCTATATGGGTGTGGTATCCGCGTTCCGCAAGGCCGGATTTGTGGAGGTGCTGCGGAGGTCAGAAACACGGCCCGTCATGAGGTACCTTGTCGGGGGGCAGTAGGGACAAGTGCCCTCAGATGGTATTACCGCCATCCCTGGCCTGCGCGTCGGCCACTGGACGCGGCGGCGGGCGGCCACCGGCTGCACCGTCGTCCTCTGCGAGGAGGGGGCGGTCGCTGCCGTCGACGTGCGGGGCGGCGCCCCCGGCACCCGCGAGACCGATCTCCTGCAGCCGGGTAACCTGGTGGAGCGCATCCACGCCGTCCTCCTCGCTGGCGGCAGCGCCTTCGGCCTGGACGCGGCCGCGGGCGTCATGCGCTACCTGGAGGAACGCGGCGTCGGCTTCCCCACTACCGCCGGGCCGGTGCCCATCGTGGTGGGGGCCGTCCTCTACGATCTCTCTGTCGGGCGGGCGGACGTGCGGCCCGATGCTGCCGCCGGCTACGCCGCCTGCCAGGCCGCCACAGGAGGTCGAATCCCTGAAGGCAGCGTCGGCGCCGGCACCGGTGCCACTGTCGGCAAGGCCCTGGGCCCCCAGCGAGCCGTCAAGGGCGGCATCGGCAGCGCCACCGAAGCCCTCGACAGCATTAGCGTCGGCGCCCTAGTGGCGGTGAACTGTTTCGGCGAGGTGGTGGACCCCGACAGCGGCCGCGTCCTCGCCGGCCCCCGCGACGACAAGGGCGGATTCCTGAGCACCCTCGACGTCCTACGAGAGGCGGCGCCGTCGGCGCTCTTCGGCGCTTTCACCAACAGCACCATCGGCGTGGTGGCCACCAACGCTCGCCTGTCGCGCGACCAGGCGTATCGCCTGGCGGTCATGGCCCAGGATGGCCTGTCGCGGGCCGTTCGCCCCGCCCACACGCCCCTGGACGGCGATGTCCTGTTCGTCCTGGCTACCGGCGCCGCGCCTCCGCCGAAGGCGGATGCGCCTCCGGCGCAAGCAGCGGTCGACCTGACGACGCTGGGCGCGCTGGCCGCCCGCGCCGTCGAGCGGGCCATCGTGCGGGCGGTGACGGAGACGCGGGGCCTGGCCGACGTCCCCTCAGCCCGGGAATGGACGGAAGGTTGAGGGAAGATCAGCCCCCAGTGCTACGCCTTCGATGCCCCGCCGGTATGGTCGTTCAGTAAGTAGAACACCCCTGCGGATTGAAATCCGCAGCTTGGATCGAAGCTGCGGGTTTTTCCGCCAGAGGCGGATCCGCCTTCGGCGGAAACCCGCAGGGAGCAATCAACCGCACAAGCCCCGCAGCCCCACTTGAAATGCCCCTGTCCTTCTGCTATACTACCCTTGCCACCGACCAATAGCAGCCAGAGGCTGGTCCGCCTGTGGTGGAGGCGGTGAGCATAGGCGCGATGGGCGCCACCTATAGCCAGAGCCCGCTTGGATCGGGCCACCGACCGAGACGGCACATAGGGGACAAGGGTATCTTAGCACGCCCTCTCGGTCGCTGCCCGAGAGGGTTTTTTGTCGGGAGGAAGTCCCCATGAGGACGATGCTCAAGAGCAAGATCCACCGGGCCCGCGTCACCGACGCCAACATCCAGTACGAGGGCAGCATCACCCTCGACCCCATCCTCATGGAGGCGGCGGACATCCTGCCCTTCGAGCTGGTGCACGTCCTCGACATAACTAACGGAGCCCGCCTGGAGACCTACGCCATCGAGGGACAGCGGGGCAGCGGCGACGTGGTCATCAACGGCGCCGCCGCTCGCCTCGTCCAGAGAGATGACCTAGTGATCATCCTGGCCTACCAGGCTGTCGGTGAGGAGGAGGCGCGGCGGCTCAAGCCCAAGCTGGTGTACGTAGACGCAGACAATCGCGTCCGCCAGGTGGCCGCGGCGGCAGCGTGAGGAGATGACGGACATGCGACGCGTATCCATCCACGACCTGAAGGCGATGAAGAAGCGGGGCGAGAAGATCGCCATGCTCACCGCCTACGACTATCCCACCGCCAGGCTCCTGGACGAGGCGGGGGTGCCGATCATCCTGGTGGGCGACAGCCTGGGCATGGTCGTCCTGGGCTACGACTCCACCCTCCCAGTGACCATG
>JAUYDU010000369.1 GCA_030691665.1 Chloroflexota bacterium | reverse complement strand
CAGACGTCAACGTCCAGAGCTCTGAGCAGGACGTCCATATCGGAGCCGGAGCCGAAGATCTTGACCATAGCCTGTTGGGTGGGGATCTGGGAAAAAGTGTAGTGGAGAGCCTTCACGTCGTTGGTGGTCTCTTTCTGCGGCTGGACCTGAGAGAGATCCAAGATGGCCAGAACGGCCTGGCAAATCTCCGGCGGCCTGTAGGGTATGCTGACCGGCGTGCCGGACTGCGTCCAGCCGCGCCCCATATCGAGCCAGGTCTCACCGCCAACGAGGAGTATTCTCAGCGGGCTCGTCGAACCGGTAATGTAGGCCTCGAACCGGTCAGGCGCTACGAAGGAGGCATCGACATTGTATTTGAACTCGAAGGGGCCGGTGAACGGCTGGGTGAGGGTGCTGGTGGGCGTTGGCCGGCCGGGGGCGGGGGTTCCCGTGGGCTCCGGTGATTCCAGCGTCACGTCGGAGACGTAGCGGTACGCCTTCAGCTTCTGAAGCGCCAGACAGGAGGCGGGCAGAGCAGCCTCCCCTGTTGGCGCTGGCGATGCTTGCCCTGCGGCCGGCGGCGGTGTCGGCGAAGCCTGTCCCTCATTTCCACCGTTGCCCCCGCAAGCGGCGGCGAGGGCTAGAGCTACCACCAGGGCGAGCACGGCCGGCCGGCTTCGCCTGGCTGCCCGTGCTGTAGCGGACTGTCGTCTTCCTCCTTGGCCAACGCGTGTCATCTGTGCCTCCCGCCACTTTTTCGTTATGCTAACGTCGCTCGGCGATGCGGTCAATAGGATAGCAGCCGGAGGGAGGCAGCGCTGCCCCCATGGCCGGCGCCGCGCAACATCCGAGGCAGAACACCACCCCGGCCGGGGCTGGTGCCAGGGCCGGGGTGCGTGTCTTGAATCGTTACCGCCTATCGCTTGACGATGCGCGTCGTCAGCGTGCCGAGGCCGGCTAGTGCCATGAGGCCGACCCAACTGGCGAGGATCATCGCCCACAGGGGCAATCCCTCGCCCACGCCGCCCAGGCCACCGCCACCGCTGGGTGGCGGCTTCACCGGCGTTCCCGGCACGGGCGTGCCGGTTGGCACGGCGGTTGGTGGCTTCGGCGTCGCCGTTGCGGTCGGCGTGGCCGTGCCCGAAGTGGGCGTGGCCGTGGCCGCCGGCGCACAGTTGAGGTCCACATCCTGGATCCCCGCTGCCCACTGGGCGCCTTCCGCCTGCACCGGCGTGCAGGTCATGCCGTCCAGCTTGAACACCAGGGTACCCCCTGTGAAGCACGGCACTGACACCGGCAGCTTCTGGGGTATGTCCAGGGTATAGCGGCCGCCCGACACGAAGGTGCTGCCCCACTCCTGGTCGCCCACCGTGACGGTCAGCTCCAGGCCGCTGGTCGCTGGCTGGCCGCTCACCCGCACCAGGCCGTTGTAGGTGCCGGGGAACACCGGCGTGCAGAACTCCCCGATCGGCGTAGGCGTAGCCGTGGGGGTGGGTGTGGCGGCGGCCATCTTCACCACTGCCTCGCCTGCCGCATGGTCGAATTGAAGTGAACAGTCGAGGGTAAGCGTTGTGCCTGAGATGACGGTTATCTTGCACGTGTCGGCCGTGGCCCCGCTGCCGATCTGGATGCCGTCGCCCACCGCAAAGCCGGTGGCGTCCGTGACTACGATCTGCGTGGCACCGGCAGAGGCTGCTGCTGCCAGCGCGGTTGCAGCCGCGGGTGTGGGTGTGGGTGTGGGCGTTGGCGTTCCCGTTCCCGTGACGGCGCAAGTGCTGGGGCCCTCGATCTCCACCGGAAGCTCGTAGGTCACCTCTGGGCGGGTACCGTCCATGGTGGGGTTCGGGTCGCAGGCGTCGCCGATGCCGTCGCCGTCTGCGTCCTCTTGAAGGGAGTTAACGGCCTGGGGGCAGTTGTCCTGACGGTTCATGTACTGGTCAAGATCGGCGTCCGCCCCGTTGTTCACTGCGGGAGCCAGGTCGCAAGCGCTGTCAATGCCGTCACTGTCCGGGCCGAGGTCCACCCGGGGATCGTTGTCCTCGTTCACTTTGAAGGGGCAGGTGTCCAGGGCGTTCTCGTAGCTGTCGCCGTCGGCGTCGGGGAGGCCGCGGGAGTAGCTGCGGAAGGTGTAAGTGTCGGGGGCGCAGGGGTTGGTGCGGTAGGGGGTACCGTCGGCAGCCTTCCCGTTAACCATGTTGTCGCTCTCCAGGAGAGTGCAGAAGTCGGTTATGGTGCCCGGTGCCAGGGGTGCCTTGGGGTTATTCAGAACAGTGACCGAAGGGTAGCCCCAGCTGGCATTGAAGGCAGCCTCACCGGGCAAGCTGGTGCCGGGCTCGAAGACCAGGAAGTTCATGGAGACCAGCACACCGCTCACGTTGGCGTCGCCGTACATGCGGGCCCTGGGGACCATGTCGGGGGCCACGAGGTTGAGGAAGTCGGGATACTTGTCGGCGCCGTCATGGATGCTGTTCCCATTGGCGTCCTTGAACTGATCGTTGAAAGTGACCGTGTCCGCGGTGTCCAGGCTGGCGTCCAGCAGGATGAAGGTGACCAAAAGCGTCGAGCTGCACGCCCCATTTAAGAGGCCCAGGGTGGCCGTAGCTGTGAGCGTTCCCACTACGGTGCCGTCGGCGACATCACCGCCGGGGGTAATGCCCCACTCCGGGGGCGTGAAGGTGACTATGGCGCTATAGTTGACATCGCCCTTAGGTATGCTGAACTCGCTGGTGACATCGGCGTTCTTCCCCGCTTTGTCGTCACTGATGATGATATTGGCAACGGGCTTGAAGGAGCCCTCCACGACGCCGTTTCCCCAGGAAACGATGAATGCTAACACTATTGCCAGGACTGCTAATCCTGCTGCGCTCAGCCAGCCCCAGCCGCCCAGCCTGAAACCATGTGGTGTCATAACTCTTCCCCCTGAATATATTGGCCCAAACGCCACCTTTCCCACCCAGCCACGGCTATGATAACCGTTTTCGTCCTACTGTCAATATGTAGAACATTCAGATCGTCGTTTGTTCCCTGAATAGTGCCGTCTCACGATAGGCCAGAGGATGAGGACGCTGGCTAGGAGGGCCGCCATGCCTCCGCCCGCGCCGATAACGGCCCAGGGGGGGTAGCCGCAAGAGAGGTCGCCGTGTTTCCGGCAGGGTTGGCATCTACTCCCAAGGCTACTGCTCCCTGACCTAGGCCGCCTGTCGGCTGACAAAAGCCGGCCGCCACCAGGCTGGCAGTAGCAACCGCCGCCGCCGCAAAGCCCAAAGCGATTGGTTTCATGGTCACCGTCCCATGGCCATGGTGCAGGGGAAGGTCGCCGCGGAGGCCACGCAACGTCGCCCCAACCCTCTGGCTAGCTGCCCCTTCGGAGCAGCCGGCGAAGGGCAAGGCCCAACACGACAGCAGCCGCGACGCCACTGGCACTGGCCGCGGCGACCACCGCCCAGGGGAAGCCGCCGCCTTCCGCGCCCTCGGGGGGTAAGGGCGCCGGCGTCAGCTGTGCGGCTGGCGTCCCAGGGCTGGGGCTGGCCGGCTGGGTGGGTGGCAGCGTGGGGGAAGGAGTGGCAAGGGCCAGCGGCGTTTCCACCGCCGTCGGGCTGGCGGTGAGCGCCGGCTCCGCGGTCGGGATGGGAAGAGCGACGACAGGACAGCTCTGGTCAACCGCCACCTGAGCATTATGGACGGCGCCATCGAAGAGCTGATCGCCATCGATGTCTCCTATGGGCTCCGCAGCTGAGGTGCCAAGGATGATCCCATCGAGGGTCAGGGTGCTTGCTCCCGCTTCCTTCGCCTCTAGGAATGCCCTCGCCAGGACACCGGAGCCGCTCTCCCCCTGCGGCTGTATCAAGTCGACGACGGCAAAGCTGTACAGGCCGTCCTCATCGGGCAGTGGCTCCGACAGGTCAGTGATCCTGCTTCCTGGGTCGGCTGCCAGGAAGAGGTCTACCTTCGCGTCGGTCAGTACGAGCACCGAGGGGTCGTAGTTGAGTGTGGCTTGCCAGCCCGCGAGGTCGCTGACATCGGCCACGAAGATATCGACTTCCAACGTGGTCCCGCTGGCGACGGACACGCAGTCGTCAATGTCGCCTAGCGAGGTGGCGCTGTTGCCTGAGGGGTTGGCGTCTATGCCAACAGCTGTGGATACCTGGAAAGCCGCGCCCGCCTGGCGGGTCTGGGCAGCGGGCGAGCTGACCAAGGCCAGCAAGGCCAAGCAAGCGCCGATCAGGGCAAGACTGCGAAGCGCCCCTTGCAGGATATGATCCCTTTCGCTGGTGGCGAGCCTCAGCTCGCCGTTCGCTAGCTCGGCTTGAGTCCTCGCATCCAGTATAGCGGTGCGAAAGCTAGGAACAATAGGGCCGGGCTGGGTGCCGCCAAGCCCAGGTAAGGCGGCCGCCGGAGCCAGCATACCCAGGAATGACCGCCACCCCAGGACGCGGGATACGCCTGTCGTCGCTATTCTCCTGGCGGCCTCAGCCGCTCTCGACAGGTGCTGGGGCTGCCTGGCCTTGGCCGGCCACTCGGCGCTCCCCAGCCCCTTGTGCCTCTCGCTCAGCGGTGGCCCTGGTACCTGTACTCCTTCGCTAGCTCCTGTACAACCTCTCCTTTCCAATGATGGAGTGTCGAGTTGCTGGAGCAGAGCCGGGGGTCAGGTAACCTGGCCGGCCCTGGCCTACGCGCCCTCATAGAGCCCCCGAGTTGCCTCGTGATCTTGCTGTATCTCGGAAGCTCGATACGCGACAGCTGGCTGCGCTCACTAGGTGCACCGCCTACCCCACACCGGCGCGAACAAAAGCACGTCCAGGACGTTGATGCGTTGGTCTGCATTCAGGTCGAACCTGCGGCTGTAGTTGGCGTCGCCCAGGTGGGTCCCCCAAACCGGCGCGAATAGGAGTACATCGAGAACGTTGACCCGGGTGTCGCGATTGATGTCGGGTGGCCAGGCGTCATGGCTAGGGCCGGTTGGGCAGCTGCTGACGGAGTCGGTGCCGGCATAGTTCTCGACGCTGTCAGAGAAGCCATCGCCGTCGTCGTCGCTGTCGGCGGTGTTGACGAGGGTGTCGCCGTCGGTGTCGACGTTGGCCTCGAGGCAGTCCTTGGTGCCGTCGCCGTCGGAATCGGGGAACCCCTCGTCCACCAGGGTGTCGGCGTCGTTGTCGTTGCCGTCGCAGACCTCTGGGGTGCTGGCTGGGTTGGCGGGTTTAGAGCCGGCGAACAGTTCGTAGGCATCGCTGTACCC
>JAUYDU010000355.1 GCA_030691665.1 Chloroflexota bacterium | reverse complement strand
GCTCGAAGAAAGTGGCATAGTCCTGGCTAGGGGCGCCTCATGGCCTGCTTGCCCCGCTCGCTCGGCTTTCGCTGAAGAGGCCGCTCTGCCGCCACGGATGCCTGGGGCCAGGCTTATGCACCGCTCTCACTGTGGCCGACTGCGGCATGGCCTTGTGCGGTTCGGTCACCTTCACCAGCGTGTCAGCTTCGATCTCCCGATACCGCAACGTGTGCCCCGCGTGAACCACCTGCACCGTGCCATCGAGAAGCCGTCGGACCGTCACCTTCTCCTTGGGTCTGGGCAGCACACGATTGTCCCTGCTTATTTGCAACAGCCGGTTGTGGTAGCGCACCACCCAGTCGTTCGCTACCAATCGCTGCTTGGCGATGCAGAACACCTCGGCAAGCTTCACCGCTGCCGGCACTGGTCGGTGGGCATCTTCCTTACTTGCCGGTGGTTTGGCAAACTTCTCGTTGAGCTGGTCCACGAAGCCCCCGCACATCACCTCGTTCGCTCCATCGATGGTCGTCACCCCACGCAACCGCAGCTCTTTCACCAGCCGGTCCTGTTGCACCCCGTGTGCCCGTTCCACGCGCCCCTTGGATTAGGTCGTCAATTGCACATCATTCCGCTGGTGGAGTAAGACTTTTCCGAGTCACCCACCCCTTCCACCCGCTCCACGGCCACGAGTTCGAGCTCATCACCCGCCGCAACAACTGGGGCGAGGATCGGGTTTGTTTCCACGATGCCCAGGGGCTGTGGCGCTCTATGCCGGCCTCGTGGACAGATGTAGCGGAGCTTGACCCCTTCCTGGCCATAGCGGCTGGCCGATCCTTCTTCCGACTGGAGGACATGCTAGCGCTGGTCTCCCTGCTGAGCCAGATTGACGAGGTTAGACAGCAAGCTCCTGACGGGGAGGGCGTGTAAAGCCAATTATGTCAGACTGTTAAGCCAATTATGCCACTTTACAAATGGGATGGAGCTATTAATCACGCTCGTAGAGGCCTTGACAAGGAGCGATTATGGTACATAATAGTATTAGCACTACTCATTAGGAGGCAGCTATGGCCAGGAGTAAACCGGAGGGAGAGAGACTCGCTTCCCTGCGGACACATCACGCCCTCAATCGCCATCCGGAGGATGTGACTGATGCGGCTTTTGTGGCCGGGGGCGACTTCTTCGATTCCGGGGACCTGGTGCAGGTCAAGTACGAGATGCTGCGCCGGGTCCATCAGGAGGGGCAGACGGTGATCCGGGCAGCGGCCTCCTTTGGCTTCTCCCGCCCCTCCTTCTATCAGGCTCAGAAGACCTTCCAGGCTGAGGGACTGCCGGGGCTTCTTCCACAGCGGCCAGGCCCACGGCGAGGGCACAAGCTGACGCCCGAGGTGGTGGGCTTCCTTGAACAGGTGCTGGCCCAGGAGCCGTCGCTCTCAGCCCAGGCCCTGGCAGGGCGGGTCCAGGAGCGCTTTGGGCTCTCGGTGCACCCTCGCAGCGTCCAACGGAGCCAGGGCCGGGGTCAAAAAAAACGCTGAAGGTAAGGTGACGGATGGAAGATTGGGGGTGGCCAACCTGATGGAAGCGTACGAAGCGCTACGAGCCTTCGCTCTGGGTCAGCAGGCCGACGGGCCTCCACCCAGGGGATTGGCGTCCTTCCTCAGGCAGGGTATGCCAGGGTGGATAGGGGTGTGGTCACGGCTGGAGCCGCCTGGCCCCCATGAAGCCTCCCCACCGCCGGAGGGCACCTGGGGAAGGGCTGGGATCTCCCTGGTGGATGAGATAGCGGTGGCGCTGGTGGGCATGGCCCTGGCTGATAGGAGGTAAGACATGGAGGCATTTGGAAAGGTCCAAGCAAGCCATTTGAAGAGAGACGCTTACCTATACGTGCGCCAGAGCACCCTGCGGCAAGTGCTGGAGAACACGGAGAGTACCAAGCGCCAGTACGCCCTGCGCCAGCGGGCCGTGGCCTTGGGCTGGCCCTTGGAGCAGGTGGTGGTGATCGACAGCGACCAGGGCCAATCGGGGGCCTCGGCGGTCGATCGGGAAGGATTCCAGAGGCTGGTGGCCGATGTGGGCCTGGGAAGGGTGGGCATCGTGCTGGGACTGGAGGTCTCCCGCCTGGCCCGCAGTTCCTCCGACTGGTACCGGCTCCTGGAGATCTGCGCCCTGACCGACACCCTGATCCTGGATGAGGATGGGATCTACGACCCCGGGCACTTCAACGACCGGCTCCTACTGGGGCTCAAAGGCACCATGAGCGAGGCGGAGTTGCACGTCCTGCGGGCCCGGCTCCGGGGTGGGGTCCTGAGCAAGGCTCGACGAGGGGAGTTGAAGTCGCCCCTGCCTGTCGGTCTTGTTTATGGCCCCGACGACCGGGTGATCCTGGACCCCGATAGGCAGGTACAACAGGCAGTGCGCCTCTTCTTCCAGACCTTTCGCCGCACAGGTTCCGCCTTAGCCACGGTCCGGGTCTTCGGGAAGCAGGGGCTTCTCTTCCCCGGGCGGGTGCGCACCGGGCCGAACAAGGGGGACCTGGTCTGGGGAGAGCTTGCGCATAGCCGCACTCTGCACGTGCTCAAGAACCCCCGTTATGCGGGCGCCTTCTTCTTCGGCCGGCGCCAGTGCCGCCGGACCGTCGACGGGCGGTCCCGGGAGGAGTTGCTCCCCCAAGACCAGTGGATTGCCCTCTTCCCCGAGACCCATCCAGGGTATATCACCTGGGCCGAATACGAGGAGAACCAGCGCCGGCTACGAGAGAACGCCCAGGCCTTGGGTGCGGACCGCCGCAAGAGCCCACCCCGGGAAGGCCCGGCCCTGTTGCAGGGGCTGGCCATCTGTGGCCTCTGCGGCCAGCGGATGACCGTCCGCTACCGCAGCTGCCATGGGCGTATCCTCCCTCACTACCTGTGCCAGCGGCAGGGCATCCAGCACGGCCAGCCCCTCTGCCAGAGCATCCCTGGCCGGACTCTGGATAAGGCCATCGGGGAGCTCCTGGTGGAGGCGGTTACGCCCATAGCCATCGAGGTCACCCTGGCCGTCCAGGAGGAGCTCAATGCCCGGGCCCAAGAGGTGGACCGACTGCGCCGACAGCAGGTGGAGCGGGCCCGCTACGAGGCGGACCTGGCCCAGCGCCGGTATATGCGGGTCGATCCCGATAACCGCCTGGTGGCCGACTCCCTGGAGGCCGACTGGAACCAGAAGCTCCGGGCCCTGGCCGAGGCCCAGGCAGAGTACGAGCGCCAATGCCAGGCCGACCGCCGCCTGCTGGACGAGGAGCAGCGGGCTCAGGTCCTGGCCCTGGCCACCGACTTCCCGCGCCTCTGGCAAGACCCGGGGACCCCGGACCGGGAGCGTAAGCGCATGGCCCGCCTGATCCTGGAGGACGTTACTCTGCTCAAAAGGGAGGAGATCACCGCCCACATCCGCTTCAGGGGAGGCGCCACCCGCACCCTGGTGCTGCCTATCCCCTTGCCATCCCCCTATGCCCGGCGGACCGCCCAGGTGGTAGTCCAGGAGATCGACCGCCTCCTGGACGGCTACACTGATGGCCAAATCGCTATCCTCCTCAACCAGCAGGGGCTCCGCTCAGGAGAGGGCAAACCCTTCCACCGGCTGCTCGTAGCCAATATCCGACGTGACTATGGGCTGAGGGACCGCTTTACCAGACTCCGGGCGCGAGGTATGCTAACCCAAGAGGAGATGGCTGCCCAGCTTGGCGTCTGCACTGCCACTGTGAAGAAGTGGCGCCGCGGCGGCCTCCTGCCGGCTCACCATTATGACGATAAGGGCGGGTGTCTCTACGAGCCACCAGGGGAGCGGCCGCCGATCAAAGGGAAGCACAAGCTAGGAGGCAAGCAAACCTGTCGCGAATCGAAGGAAAGAGGTGTAGTATGAAGCGTGGCCCTTGGCCTGCGGCGAGTTGGCCGCGATGATGGCGATGTCCAGCTTCGCACAGGCCTTCCCAAAGGCCGTCGCCGGCTCCTCCCCCGCCAGTTGCTCCTCCAGCGTCGCTGGCCGGTTCGTTACGAATACGTTCTTCTTGTCCGTGTACAACGCCTTCGGTATCCCGTAGCGCTCGACCCATTGCCAGAGCAGGCGCATGCACGCCTCCGTCGTCTCCTCCTTGGCCATCAGCGAGAGCCGGATACCAGTGGCATCATCAATCATCTCGATCAGGCAACTCTGCGGTCGGTCGGAACCAAACCAGTGGTGGAAGCTCCCGTCCATCTGCACCAACTCCCCGAACTGCTCCCGCCGCTCCCGCCGTTGCCGGTACGGGCTGCGCCTCCGCTGCCTCTGCCACTTCCCTTCCGCCAGCAACCAGCGTCGCAACGTCTCGTGGTCGATCACGTACCCCTCTGGTGCCAGCTTCTCCACCGCCAGGGTCGGCCCAAAGCCGTCATAGACCTCGTCGTAGCGCTGCAGGATAGCCTGTCGCACGTCTGGGTCGGTCTGACGGTTGGATCGCCTCCCCCGGCTCTGGTGCACCAGACCCG
>JAUYDU010000337.1 GCA_030691665.1 Chloroflexota bacterium | reverse complement strand
ACCAACAACGGTCGCTCAGCCGCCCGCCCCGACAGCGGTCGGGGCGAACAGAGGCGCGGCGTCGAGGCGCAAGCGTTCGCCACATCGTTCTGGCAGAGGCTATCGGCGTCGCTGGGGGCGCGGCTCCTGGTGCTGGCGCTTCTGATGGCCGCCGGGTTTGCCGGCATCTACGCGGCTGGCGCGGCGGGCAAGTTTAACCCCCAGAACTATTGGTTGACGATCCTAGCAGCCGCCTTCTGGTTCGGACTGGCCGTGGGGCTGGCCAACGCCCACCTGGGCAGGCGAAACGAGGAGCCTGCCCTGAGCCAAAGCCCTGAGCGGAGCGAAGGGGCAGCGAAGGGATTGGCGAGAACAACGGAGAGCCCGGAAGCCACCAGTGGAAGGCTTGCCGAAAGCGGGGAAGAGACTCGAGACGCGACAGAGGCTCTCCGCCACACCGTCGTCCAGCAGGGGCAGCTCCTGGCCGAGATCAGGGCGCTCCAGGCTCTCGACACAGCCATCCTGGGCGGAATCGGCGAGCAGGAGCTGATGCAATTGACGACTGGGCTCCTGGGTGAGCTGACCGGTGCCAAGACCTGCGCTGTGGTGACGCCTGCCGCCGACTCGTCGCACCTGGCCCTGGCAAGCGTCTGGGGGATTGCCGCCGAGGACATCCCCCAAACCGCGGAACTGGTGGGCCAGTTGCACATCGGTGAGTCGGTGGCTGGATGGGCCATACTCCAGGGCCGGCCCGCCTCGAGCAGCGATGTCGAGGACGACCCCCGCTACGCCAGGGGGCAGGGCCTCGTCCAGCACCTGGGCATCGGTTCGGCGCTGGCTGCACCGATCATGGACGGAAACACCGCCATTGGCGCCCTTCTGGCCGCCTTCCCCGAGCGGGGCGAGGTCAACGGCCAGCGCCTGGGGCAGGTGAAGCGCCTCGCCAATCAGCTTTCGGTATGCATCCAGCACGCGCGCCAGCAGACTACCCTCAAGAGGCTGACCATCGAGACTGTGTTCGCTCTGGCCGAGGCCATCGAGAGCCGCGACCCCCACACGGCCGACCATTGCACCCGCCTGGCGCACTACGCCGACCTGCTCGCCAGCTCTCTCGGCCTGGCCGAGGAGGAGACGGAGATCATCCGCTACGGCGCTGCCCTCCACGATGCGGGTAAGGTTGGCGTGTCCGACGCCATTCTCAAGAAGCCCGACAAGCTGACGCCGGAAGAGTGGGCCGAGATACGTCTGCACCCCTACATCGGCGGCCAGCTCTGCAAGCGGGTGACCTTCCTGCGCGACGCCTATCCCATCGTCTACTACCACCACGAGCGCTACGACGGCAACGGCTACCCCGACGGCCTGAGGGGTCAGGACATCCCCCTGGCCGCTCGCATCGTGGCCGTCGCCGACGCCTACGACGCCATGACCAGCCACCGTCCCTATCGAGCGGCGATGAGCCACGCCCAGGCCGTCCGCGAGCTGCGGCGCGGGGCGGGCAGCCAGTGGGACCCGGAGCTGGTACCGATCTTCCTCAAGGCTCTCCGTTCGGGGCCCGGCCGCAACGGGCGCACTCAACAGCATGAGCACGCCAGGCAGTCGCGCCGCAACGTCCGGCCGCTGGCGCCGGTAGCCTGAGGCGCCGCCGCCCCTACCTTCCCTCGTCCCTTCGGCCTTGAGCCCCTCAGAGCTTGCCCTGAGCCAGGCGAAGGGGC
Organism: Chloroflexota bacterium; assembly: GCA_030691665.1. Classification (GTDB taxonomy): domain Bacteria; phylum Chloroflexota; class Dehalococcoidia; order SM23-28-2; family SM23-28-2; genus JAUYDU01. The sequence continues at coordinate 1,927 of JAUYDU010000337.1, read as the reverse complement.
GAAGCCTTGACCACCCCTAGCCCTGGCTGTACCCTGAGAGTGGCCGGGGTGTAGCTCAGCCAGGTTAGAGCGCGTGGTTTGGGACCACGAGGGCGGCGGTTCAAATCCGCCCACCCCGACCAGCATCGCTTGTTTTGCTCGCGAAAGATTCACCGAAGCCTGTGGTGAGCCTGTCGAACCAAATGAGGGCGTTTCCTGTCGTGCTCGCCATCCTGGTGGCTCTAACGGGCGGCGCCCTAGCGGCCTGCGGCGGCGAGGAAGAGCCACGGCTCCTCGAGACGCCCACGGCGGTGCCCGTGAATCCTAGCTCGCCATCCCCCACTTCACCGCCTGCGGACGACGTTGCTCCAACGAGCATTGCCGTAGGATCCAAGCCATGGGCCCTTGCAGTGAACCCAGAAACCAACCGCGTTTACGTGGCCAACGAGGGCGATGGAACCGTCTCGGTGATCGATGGAGCCACTGCTACTGTGGTCGCCACCATTCCCGTAGGTTACATGCCATGGGCCGTGGCGGTGAACCCAGAAACCAACCGCATCTACGTGGCCAACGAGGGCGACAACAGTGTCTCGGTCATCAACGGAGCCACCGACACGGTGATGACCACCTTCGCCGTGGGTGCTCGGCCAGGGGGAGTCGCGGTCAGCCCTAAGACGAATCTGATCTACGTGGCGAACGCGGGAAGCGACGACATGACGGTGATTGACGGTGCCGACAACCAGGTGCTTGTCGCCGCTCCAGCGGGCCAGGAGCCATCGGCCATCGCAGTGAATCCAGAGAGCGAGCGCGTCTACGTAGCGAACCTTCCGAGCTCCTCCGTCTCGGTCATCGACGGCACCGCTCGAACTACGATGGCCACGCTCCCTGTGGGCGATGCACCACAGGCCGTGGCCGTAAACCCAAAAACCAACCGCATCTACGTGGCCAACGGGGAAAGCGCCAACGTCTCGGTGATTGACGGCGCCAGCAACGCAGTAGTTACCACCATCCCCGTAGACGTCGGCCCGTTGTCTGTAGCCGTCGATCCCAAGGCCGACCGCGTCTATGTCGTCAACGCCGCTGATAGCACTGTTTCCGTGATCGAGGGCACCACGGCTAGAGTCGCGGCTACCATACCTGTGGACGGAATGCCGTGGGCCGTGGCGGTAAACCCAGAGACCAACCGCATCTACGTGGCCCAACGGCATAGCAATACAGTGTTGGTGATCGATGGGGGACGCATTCGGCAAGCGAGCCCTGCCGCCACCATCGGCATCGACGCCGACATCGATGACAACGACGACGGCACAGCCGACAACACGGCGACATCGCTGGGCACCATCGATCCGTGCATAAGCGTGAGCAATGGCGCCACCCTTGATGTCGACATCTTCATGACAGACCTGATTGACCTCAAGGTGTGGCATGTGGTGTTCCGCTATGACCCGTCAGTAGTGAGAGTTATCGACAGGGATGTCCAGATGCTTCTGGCCGCCAGCGACGCCAGCCAAGTGAAGGACCACTCAGATGGTGACCTCGGCTCTAGTGGGGCCTATGATCTTCTGGCCTCAGACGTCTCTGAAGAGGCCGGTGCCCACGAGAGCGGCTCGGGAGTCCTCGCTAGGCTGACCTTGAGGGCGGTGGCTCCCGGCATCAGCAGGGTCGCGGTGGAGGACCCGTTCTTGTTTCCTTTCCAGGCCGTCGACTCCAACGCCACCGCATTCATTGCCGTAGACAAAGCGTGCCCCGGCTAGCTGCCGCCCCTCGGGGCAAGCGGTAGGAGATAGTTTGCTTCTTCCCAAAGGTCACCGAAGCCTGTGGTGAGCCTGTCGAACCAAATGAGGGCGTTTCCTCTCGTGCTCGCCATCCTGATGGCTCTAACGAGCGGCGCCCTAGCGGCCTGCGGCGGCGAGAAGGACGCTGGCAGCCAGCACTACCAGAGCCAGGA
>JAUYDU010000316.1 GCA_030691665.1 Chloroflexota bacterium | reverse complement strand
GAGAGGCAGCTGTCCACCCGGAACTGCTCGCCGTACTTGGGGTTCACCACCCACTCCCCTCTCAGCCTGAGGGTCTCGCCCGGGGTGGCCGCGAGGATGTTGCCGACGATGGTGACCAGGTCCTTTCTACCCGGCGCCTGGAGGCGCGCCACGGTGAAGCCGTCCTCCTCGCCCTGGTAGACGACCCTCTCCAGGACTCCCTCAATGGTGACCTTGCTGGTCGCGCCCATGTCTTGGAGCAGAGCATACACCGAACGGGTGGGCGCTGCCACGCGGAAGCCACCGTGCCGACGGGTCCAGAGGACCGCACAGCCCATTCCTTGCCATAGCAGTGAGCCAGCTACTCCGAACAGCGCCGCTGAGTTTGGACTGAATCCTGTCCCTGGCACTCACGGGCTGACAGAAGCGGAATGGCCGCCGTGCGCGTCATGCCCAATCCGTCAGCAGGTGGCTTTGTTGACCCCACTTTCCCACTCCAGTTGGGGTGATCGACTGATGCGTTTGGGGCATCTATGGTACGGTAGTTGTGTCCCGAGAGGCCAAGCTGCAGGGTCACGTCTCCGAGCACGGCGCCGCGCCAGCGGCTGCGGCGACCAACTGAGGGCGACCGGGGGTTGGAGCGCGGTTTCTCGGGGCGCAAGGTCTCCGGCATCCACTCACGGCAGCTTTGTTCACCGCTTCTCCCCGGTTGAGCTTTGTGCTTGAGCGGAGAACAACAGGCCTGGCGACTCGCTCCGGTGAGCGTTTCTATCGGGCGTTGGCCTGGTCGAGCGCTTCTATCACCGGAGAAGCGGGAACGGCGATCGCCACGGGCGCATTCAGCACCAGGTCGGCACCCGATATGGAGCGGATGACCCTGAACACGGCCTTGGCGCATGGAGGCCCATCGACGCATACCTTGATGGTGTCCCCCGGCTCCAGGTTGGCGGCGGACGAGATGGACAGAGGGTCTACCGCGGTTCCCAGTCGTCCTGGCGCCGACGTGGTGAACGCCTTGCCAGCAGTCTGCTCCAGCGCTTGGACAGGGCCAAGCCACGGAGGACTGCCGTCCCGGTCTGCGGCCCTCTTCGCTGCCTTCCCTTGCCCATAGGCGCCCGCCACGGCGGCCGACCCCAGGGCCATCAGTAGGACGACCATCAAGAAGGTGACGACGCGCCGTCCCATCGTAGCTCCCGCTTGCCTGGTTTGCCCATCTTCCTTGCTGTTCCGTGATCAGATGGACGCCGATGGCCTCGGCACGCCCAGTGTGGCAGGGGGAAGTTGGGGATAGGTGTGAAGAGCTTGTGGAAGGAGGTGGGCCGTGCTCACCGTGGCACTCGGTCCCCTAGCCGGGTCACGATGTCCTCCTGCCCAAGAGATGCGTGGGTTCCCCCAGCGTCGTGCGCATCGCCTGCCAGATGGCCGTTGCCTGCACAGCGGCGCGAAGGAGAGAATCCTCTGTGATGAACAGCGAACGCTACCTGCGTCTCCTGCCAGATGGTCGCTGGTTGGACACGCGCCACCGGTTCGCCCGAGGGGACAGGGTATGGGTGCTGTCAGGACGCCACGCGGGTCGCAGCGGCACTGTGTCGAGAGCGCCACGTTCCTGCACCAGGGCCATGAAGGGGGAGAACCGGGACCAGGCTATCATGTGGTCCTGGACGGTGAAGAGCGGCTGACTGTAGGATGGGATGGTTTGGAGAGGATAGGCGTTGCGAGAACAGGTGTGAAAGAAGAGACCCAGGAGGGCAACGTCCAGGTGGACGCCTACGCAGGCGCCACGTATCCAGAAGAGCCTCGCGCCTTCATGTGGCAAGGGCAGCGCGTCGAGCTGGCCAGGGTGGAGGCGCAGTGGAGAGAGCCTGGCAAGAGCATGTGGCTAGTCGTGGACACAGCCGGGGGCCGATTCCGCATGAGCTACGAAGTGGAACGCGGTGAGTGGCAAGTCTCGAAGTTGGGGCAACGCTGGGATTCACAGTCCTCTTGACTCGAGTCCCGTCCTAGCCTACCGTTGTGGGCTATCGTAACCTGGCGCCAGTAGAGGAGGTCACCCAGTGCCAGCCGATAAGGGGTTCCACGATGCGGTCATGGACCTCCTCGCCCCGTTGGGCGAGGTAAGAAGCCGGGCCATGTTCGGAGGCTACGGCATATTCCACGAGGACGACATGTTCGCCCTCATCTCCGGGTCGACTCTCTTCCTCAGGATAGATGATTCAACCCGCTCCAAGTTTGAGCAGGCCGGCTCAAGACAGCACCGTCCGATGCCGTACTACTCGGTGCCACCGGAGGTCATGCAGGACGGGACGAAGCTACACGAATGGGCTCGGACTGCAATAGATACAGCTCATGCCATGCCGAAGAAGAAGGCTGGCAAGGGTCGGCCCCTGGGGTAGGCATTCGCCCCACGCCCTCGTTGAAGTACGCTGACGCCCGAAGGGCGGCAATCTTCCTGTGAATCGACGTCATTGTGGGCCAACTGCCAAGACCCGAAGCCTTTGGCTACCAGGCCAGGGCGAAGGTCATAGAGAACGTCGCGCCAGGGGTTTTACCTTTCGTACACGATGGTAAACCTGAAGGGGTAGCTGGAACTCGAACGTCGGCATGGTTCTTGCTACCGCACGCATAGGTATACCAAGCGAGATTCGAACTCCACAATCAGCGGGCCAGGGAGAAGGTCATCGAAAAGGTGGAAGGCCGAGTTCTACCTTGGGTCCACGATGGTGGACTCTGCTTCCGCCTACGCCTACAGTATCAGGCCGTAGGTCCGCTTGCGGATGAGCAGGTTCACAAAGGTCTCGGTCCGCCGCACGCCCTTGATGGTGCCCACCTTGGAGCGGAGGAAGGCCCCCAACTCCTCGGAGGAGCCCAGAGCCACCCAGGCGAACACGTCGTGGGCGCCGGTGGTGATCGCCACGTAGTGGACCTCTGGCAGCGCGGCCAGGGCCGAGGCCACGTCGTCCACGGCGCCGGGGTCGGCCTGAAGGCCGATTAGGGCGGTGGTGGGGAAGCCGATCCGCTCCAGGTGGGGAACGGCGATAACCTTTATTACGCCGTCCTGGATGAGCGTGCGCAGCCGTCTGCGAACCGTCCCCTCACTCACTCCCACCTCGCCGGCGATGCGGGCGTTGGGCGCGCGCCCAT
>JAUYDU010000502.1 GCA_030691665.1 Chloroflexota bacterium | reverse complement strand
TAACGCCTCGCCTCCTATGAAAACGCCTTTCCTGTTCGCCATCAGGTAGCCATAACCCAAATCGGTCGGGTCGAGTCAAGGAGGGCCAGACTGTCCCCGTTAATCCCCACACCATAAAGATGCAAGCCAGAGCAGCTAGCCAAGCGACATATCTACTCATCACGCCCAACAGGGGTAACGCTGGGCTCAACACAGCGGTTCCCAAGCCCACCAGAACGGCTCCCCTCTCTGATCTACCCATGCCTCGTGGTTGAACCAGATCGAAGTCTGGTTTAGAATCCTGACCCGGGCCATGCTCTTGCACCTGAACTCTACGAAGCCTCGGCAGGTGTGCCAAGCCATCGACCGGTTCACCGATGCCCGCAACGAGCATCCGGTCCCCTCCGAATGGACCAAGAATGTTGTGCACCCCGCTGGCCTCAAACATCGTTACGCCGATTTATGCAGGTGAGTAGTAGAAGCTGAAGCGGCTAAAATTTCAGTACCGAGAGGGAGACATCGACCAGCCTGAATACGAACAGGAGATGGAACTGACGAAGGCGGCGCTTGCCTCTCCGCAGATCCCAGAGGATAACCAAATGGTGAGGCTCGGCGATCACGTTGAGGGAATGGTGGAGGCATGACGAACTGCCACCAAGGGCGAACGACACGAACTCCTCAAATTGATGCTGGACGCAGTCTACGTAGGTATGGTGACTGGAACCGTCGTGGCCCTCAAACCGAAGGCCGCCTTCTTGCCGCTTTTCAACCTGGACCAGCCCGTGAGTGCAGGAGAGCTATTCTTGGTTACTGGCGACCCGGAAGGGCTTCGGAGCTTCCACTTCAAACCCACCGTGCTGCGTCACCCACTCCTCAAACGACAGTTTGAAGAAAGGCTCCATCTCCGCCCTCGGCCTCAAAGCCACTATCTGGTCGTCCTTGATCCAGACCTCTTCAAATAGGCGTCGCAGCAGGCGGTTCCGCTGGTCCCCGGTGGCACCTTTCCACGCCTCTGGCACTTGTGATAGATACTCAGCCAGCCTCTGGAGGACAGCCGCATACTCAGCACTAGGTTCAAGTTCCCTCAACTGGCGCTCCAAGCCGTGTTTCTCCTGGAAGTACTGGTCCTCATCGTAGTCGCCCCACTGAAACAGCTTCTTGATGCGTTCCAACTGCTGGTTTAGCCGGGCTCTCTCTTTAGAGATCTCATCCTGCTTAACCGCGATGTCCTTCTGACGCGCAAGTATACGGGTTTGATAGTCCTCAGGGATATGGAAGTTGACCAGATATGCCTGTAGTTGCACCTCATAGCGTTCCAACAGGGCTGACCGCGCAGGACAATCAGCAAGCCTTTGCGCCCTGTTGTAGCACATCAGGCGTTGCTTGCCCCCCTTGGTTGCCCCAACGTGGTACTTGCCACCACAGTACCAGCACTTTGCTATGCCAGTTAGCGCCGTAGGGCGCGATTGTCGAGGATGCTGTTTGCACATCCGCCTATTCCGTTGACGCTCATCCTGCACCCGCTCGAACAGATCTTGTGCCAAGAACGGCTGGTGTTTTGCCTTGATCCATCGCACCACCTTGCCATTCTCGCGGAACGGGATCTCTCCAACGTAAAACCGGTTGATTAGCAGGCCCCTCACCGTGTCCTTGCCAAAGGGGCGGTTTCCTTGGTTTCCCGCAGTTCGGTACCCCTTCTGGTTGAGCAACCGAGCGATCTCGCCGTCAGGCTTGCCTTTCGCTGATTCTTCGAAGGCCAGCTTCAAACCAGGATAGGTAGCAGGGTCGGGGGTGGGAAGGCCATCATCCCCTTTCATGGCACCAAAGGGCAGCAGGCCACAGTAATACCCCTGGTCACGACGCTCGTGCCAGCCTTTTTTCGTTTCCTCTCCCAGGTTGTCGCTGTAGAGTTGGGCCATCCCGCCGAACATGCCTAGGGCAAACTTGCCCATGGGGGTCGTGAAGTCCATCTGCTCCATAATGGAAAGAAATCCCACCCCTGCTTTGCTCAGCTTCTCAAAGTATTCGTCGGTGACCCGCCTGCGGCGAGCAAACCGGTCGATCTTGTGCACCACCAGTACGTCATACGCGTTGGCCAAGGCGTCATGGATCGCTTCCATGAAGACGGGGCGCTTTCGTACATCCTCCTTGTGAGCCGATCGCCCTTCCTCTACGTACTCCCGGTAGATCGTCCAACCCCGCTGCTGGGCCAGCGTACGGAAGGCTCGCCGTTGCGCATCAAGGCTATAACCCTTCACCTGCTCCTCGGAGCTCACCCGTGCGTACAATGCCGCTCTCACGCCTTTCCCTCCTCGTGCTCTTCGGTTTGACCAGCCCCCCGTGAGCTATGTACACTTGTCCTTCGGCTGCCAGCAGCGCCGAGCCAGTGGTGCCTACATCGCCCTGCGCTCTTGTCGTCTGACTGTAAGTCGGCTAAAGTGACGACGTTCTTGCCACGTAACGGTGACTACCTGCGTGGGGAGTATATGCCCTGTAGGGGGATTACGCAATGGGTAAGCGAGTGAGATGCCTTTCATGCGGCCATACCTGGCAGGTGAGGGCCGGCGGATCAGTAGCGGCCCAATGTCCTGGGTGCCGGAGGCACCGGGCCATCGATGCCGATGTGTTCGAGGCAGCCGTTCTGGATCTTGTTCGGCTCCTGAGAAAACCGAGTGACGACCCGCTGGAGGAGTTTAGCCGCGCCCTGGACCATGCGCGAGCCATCACACAGGCGACCTTCTCAGACCCGATACTCGGAGGCCAGGCAGCCTTTGAGGTCGTCCGGGAGGCTGTGGCCAGGCTAGGGTTCCCGCCGCTCCCAAGACCCTAGCCGGGACAGACGAAACAGCGGCGGCCACATTGTATAACGGCGGTTATAGACGGTACCTCGCCCGGCACTGCCTAGAGCGCCTGGCTACCCATCTCGACCCGAACGAGAACTCTACGCACCTCGCCTTTCTCAACCGCCACTATTATGGCGCTCACTTTTGGGCCAAGACCGGACCGCTGGTCCGAACTCGTGATGCAGGCTGTCTGTGTCAAGGCTCACGGGACACCACCACCGTGAAGTCGTCCGACATTTCGGACAACGGTCAGGATTCTCGGGCGATGGTCGGTGGGATGTCCACCCTTGTGACGCCGTTGAGTCTGTGTTGGTAGATATGAACCGCTGCCTCGCCGGATTCACCTCTCCCACCTCCCTGGCCACCTCCCGAAATCCTCCCTGACGTTCGCACGACGGTCCATCTGGCAGTCGGTTTGCAGATACACGGCGAACAGTCGCCCAATCGTCAGGATGGTGGTCGACTGTGGGTCAAAGGAGGACTCCAAACGGACGAACGAGACTCCGTGGCGGAGATATCGGCGGCTGTCTCCAAAGGCACGGCCCCCTCCTGGGACCCCCCTGTCTTGCCCTCCCGACACACCATCTCCTGGTCGCTTTCCTGGTGCAAAGGTAACGCACGGGTACCAGGAAGAATAGATAGATAGCCGAGTGTTTGGTCGAGGTCCGGTTCTGGTGGGGTGATAGAGTTCCTATGGGAAGACCCAGCCGAAGGGCGAGATGCTGTAAGGACGCTTACACATGGTGGGAAAAGGGGAAGGTTGGCGAGATGTGGCACGCCCGGGATTTGCACGTCGGGCTGACGGTCTGCTGCAGGAAGGAATTGCTTACCTCTTTGAACGCTCGGAGGAGGCGCGGGGACCTCTCTTTCGCCTGTGGCGCTCCAGGAACTGGTCCACCTCCTCCTGGGCCTGCTCCTTGATCGTGTGGTGGACGAAACTGTCCACCTCGAAGAGGCCTTCCCGTGCCATCCGCTCCTCGTAGCGAGTGTAGTTATGGCGTATGTACGCCCGTGCCGCCAACTCCGCCTTCGCCTCAAGGGTCAGCTTGCTGGTGCGGCCCACCCGGCCGCTGCCCACCGCCGTCGCCTGCTGGGCGGCCCCATCGGCGATCTCCCTCGTCAGGGCACTGTGACGGGGCGCGAAGTCAAGGTAGCGGAGCACCGCCTCGACGAACTGCTTCCTGTACGTTTGCTCCTGTGCCAGGCGGCGCTCCCCTGATCGGGCCCTGGCCTGCTTCCTACGGGTCGCTGTCTCCTCCGCGAGGGAACAGGCCGCCTTTATGATGGAGGGTGGGGCCAGGATCCCCAGCGTCTCCGTGTAGCCCTTCCTGGCACGCACCACCACCCAGTGTGGCCCCGCGCGCTTTACCTGCTGGGTGACGAAGGCGTCGCCCGCTGGCAGGAACTCCCATCCCTGGGGAGCCTTGAGGTCGCCGTAGGCGGCGCACCACCAGCCGCCATCGTCGGCGGTCCTGGAAGGGTAGACCCGAAGCGCCTCGTTGGCGTGGTCACTGGCGGCCATCGTGCTCTCCTTCGCCATAGGCCAGCCGCAGGGCCTCTTCGCTCGCGGCGCCGTATGCTCTCCCCAGCGCTTCGAGAAGGTCTCCCCTGCCCTTCCAGAACGGCGGAGGGCCCAGCCGCTTGAGGATGGCGAGAGGCACGGCGGGTGCGGCCACGTTGACACGGAAGGAGGCCATCTCCGGCCCCATCGCCCAAAAGCGGTCCAGGCAGGCCTCCAGAGGCGAGGCCTCTCCTTCGGCCTCCTTCACATCCTCGCCATGCTCGCCGCGAGCAGCCGGGGAGCGGCCGGCCTCGCCCGAGCGGCGCTCCCGCAGGGCGGCCACCAACTCGTCCTTCTCCATTCCTCGCAGGCGGAAGACCAGGAACGGGTCCCGGTCGAACTCCTCGGCCAGGAGGTAGTACACCGCAGCTACGTGCTTGCAGGGATTGGCCCAGTCGGGGCAGGAGCAGTCGCTCTCCAGGTCTTTCCGCTTCGTGGGGAAGAGGGACACCCTGGCGGACTGGAAGGCCTCCTCGATGTTCTGGGGCATCTCCCCCGCCAGGAGCTTTGCGGCGAAGAGGGCCTGGGAGGCCATGGCGGAGATGACCTTCACCCACTGGCTCTCGGACAGGGGCACCAGACGAACGGTCACCGAGTAGGGGCGAGGGCGCGAGCCCTGGACTTTGGCCGATACCAGGCCCTTTTCGACCTTCAGGCTCATGACCTGGCCCGCCCTGGCGTAGGCCCTGCCCCGCCCCAGCCTGGCCCCCAGGTCCAGCGACTCCAGGAAGGCGAGCCATCTGCCCGACCACCAGGTCTCACCTATCTTGCCCCGCTGGCTCCTGGCCTTGATGCCACCTTTGACCGGCAGAGGCCGGCTGGGCGGGTAGTAGTCCCATTCTCGCCAGCGTCCCATCTAGCCCTCCACCACCGCATGTTTCGACAGCGTGAGGACATCGCGGAGTTGCTCTGTGGACATCTCGGTGAGCCACGCCTCGCCGGTCCCCACCACGCTCTCCGCCAGCTCCTTCTTGCCCTCTATCAACTGGTCAATGCGCTCCTCCAGGGTGCCGGCGCAGAGGTACTTGTGTACCTGGACGTTCTTCCTCTGGCCGATGCGGAAGGCCCGGTCGGTGGCCTGGTTCTCCACCGCGGGGTTCCACCAGCGGTCGAAATGGAAGACGTGGCTGGCGGCGGTGAGGTTGAGGCCCAGGCCGCCGGCCTTCAGGGACAGTATGAACACTGGCGGGGCCTCTCCTTCCGCCTGGAAGCGCTGCACCATCTCGTCCCTCGCCTTCCTGGCCGTGCCGCCGTGAAGGAAGAGGACCTCCCGCATCAGCGCCTCCTGAAGGTGTCTCCTCATCATATGCCCCATCTCAGCGAACTGGGTGAACACCAGGGCCCGGTCGCCCGCGGCGACCACCTCTTCCAGCATCTCCACCAGCCGCAGGAGCTTGCCGGAGCGCTCCCCGAGGGGGCTGCCGTCCTGGAGGAGGAGCGCGGGGTGGTCGCACACCTGCTTCAGCTTCGTCAGGACCGCGAGCACCAGCCCCTTCCTCTCTATGCCCTCGCTCCCCTCCACCTTCTCCATCATCTCCTTCAACACCGCCTGGTAGAGGGAGGCCTGCTCACGGGTGAGGTTACAGAAGGTTTTCATCTCCATCTTCTCGGGCAGGTCGCTGATGACGGCCGGGTCCGTCTTGAGGCGGCGCAGGAGGAAGGGCTGCACTAGGCGGCGCAGCCTGGCCAGCCGCTCGCCGTCGCGGTACTTCTCGATGGGGACTGCGAAGCTGCGGCGGAACTCCTCGCCCGAGCCCAGGTAGCCCGGGTTCAGGAACTCCATGATGGACCAGAGCTCCGACAGGCGGTTCTCCACCGGAGTCCCCGTCAGGGCCACCCGGCGGCCTGCCCGAAGGGAGCGGATGGCCTGGGTCTGCTTGGCCGACGGGTTCTTGATGTTCTGGGCCTCGTCCAGCGCGATACGACGCCAGGGCACGGCGGCGAACTGTTCTTGGTCCCGCTGGGCCAGGGCGTAGGTGCTGATGACCAGGTCGTGCCGCTTCGCCTGCCGGGCGAAGGCGGCGCCGGCAAGTCGCTCTCCGCCGTGGTGCACCATGACCTTGAGCGACGGAGCGAACCTCTCCACCTCCCGGCGCCAGTTGCCCACCACAGACATGGGCGCGATGAGCAGCGTGGGGCCCGGCTTGTTCCCGTTGGCCCTCTCGTGCAGTAGAAGGGCGATGAGCTGGATCGTCTTCCCGAGCCCCATGTCGTCGGCCAGGCAGGCCCCCAGGCCGAAGCGGTCCAGGAAGGCCAGCCAGGAGAGGCCTTTGACCTGGTATGGGCGGAGGGCGCCCTGAAACCCCTCCGGGGCAGCTACCTCCTCCATATGTCCTCCGGAGGCCAGGCCGGCGAGGAGCTCCTTCAGCCACCCTTCAGCCTCGACGGCAACTACCGGCAGCCCGGCCTCCGCAGCTTCTCCCGCCAGGCCCAGCCGCAGGGCTTCGCCCAGGCTCATGCTGCCCCGCTTCTTCTGGAAGAACCGAACGGCCGCCTCAATCTCCTCGGGCCGGAGCTCCACCCACTGTCCCCGCAGCCGCACCAGGGGCACTTTGAGTGCGGCCAGCCTCTCCAGTTCGTCCTGGCTGAGTACCTCCTCCCCCAGGGCGGCCTCCCAGTCCACAACCGCCAGGCTGTCCAGGCCCAGGAGGCCGGCGCCCGGCACCTTGCCCGTACCTTTGGCCCTCAGCCTGATGCGCACCCCCAGCCGCGCCGAGGGTTTCTGCCACCAGGGCGGCACCAGGACGCCGAAGCCGCTCTGCTCCAAGAGCGGCGCCGCCTCCCGCAGGAAGGCGTAGGCGCCCTCCGTGGTCAGCGTGCAGGCAATGGGACGAGGGGACTTCAGGCTCTCTTCCAGGGTGGGGAAGAGCCGGGACGCCCGGCCCAGGTCGGCCAGGAGCCGCTCCTGGGGGTCCTCGAAGCGGCGCTCAAGGAAGGTCAGTACACTCGATTGCTCTTTCCAGACGCTTCCCGCGTCAATCAGCAGGCTCCTGTCGTCCACGGCCTGGAGGTGGAAGCTGACGGCCCATGACTCCGGCTTCTTCCGCCTGGCCTTCTCTACCCCCGAGTCCTCCGGCGGCTCCAGGCGGAAGCAGGTGCGGAACGCAGCCCCCTCATCAGATGGGAGAAGCTGGCTCGTCCACTGACGCGCCTCCTTCAGAAAGGCGGCGACCTCGCCGGCCGGTGCCGTCAGGTGTGGCTCCTCGGCGGCGAGAGACTGGACCCACCGCTCCGCCAGGGTGGTCTGCATGGGCTGGCGTCCCGCCGAGCGGGCCGGGAGAAGGTTCTGACCCTTTCCGTAGCGGGCGGCCTTCCTGCGGGCGTTCTTGCTCGCCTGGCGGTGCTTTGCCGCAGGGAGAAGGGTCTGACCCTTCACCACGTGGCGCACAAAGGCGTCCACGGTGGCCTTCAGGAAGCTATCCACCAGCAGCGAAGGGCGGCATTGGCCACCATCCTCGTCCAAGGCGCGGCACACCGGCGGCATGGCCGAGATAAGGAGGCGCCTCCGCCCAGGCACATTCCCCTCCCACAGCGCCGGGCTCCACATCGCCCGAAGCTCACGGCCGCTCACCTCCTCCGTGTCCGGGACGAAGCGCCCCTGGGCCAGGAGTTCCAGAGAGAGCTTGGCTGCCTCGGCCCAGTAGCGTAGCGAGTCTCCCATCGCGGCGCCGGGAGGTGGGCTGTCTGTCAGCGCGGCCAGGAGAAGCAGCGCCTCCACGGGAGCGTAGGTCAGGCCGGGCACGGTCCATGCTCTCAGCCCCACGAGCGGCCCTTGAGGGGCCTCGCTGCCCCGGAGAAGCTCAGGGCTGGGCAGGGGACCCGCGCTGGTCGAGGGGAGCATCAGGACAACCGTACCGCTCCGCTCCTGAGCGCAGAGCGCGTCGCCGGCCACCGCCTCCACCACTTCCCGAAGCTTGTCCGGACCCAATGCAAAGGGATGCACAGGAGCCCGTGGCTTTCTGCCGCCACGCCCACGTGCCGCGGCCACAGGCCGCTCGAGGGAGCCCTCTCCCCAGATGTGAAAAACGGCCCCGTTCCAGATGCCGTGGAGAACGTTCACGCCCAGCCTGTGCTACCCTTCGGTCTCGGCTGAAGAGATTCTACTGCGGCGGGGCGTCAACAGAAAAGCCCAGGCCGTACTGCTCCGCGGGTGGAGTTCATACCCGGAGTTGGGTTGGCCGTCTCGGGCGCTGCGCCTCGGTGCGCCTATGGCGGTTCCGGGCGGGGCCAGCGACGCCCTTGGCCACTGACACACCGCGCCCCGTTCACCGTCGAGGCCAGCTACGGAGATCCGTCGCAGGGAGAACGGGGCGCAGACGGTCTGGTCTTAGCTGGCCCACGGTCCCTCCAACCGGAGCACACGAAGTGGGGGAAACGCGCTCTCAGGAAGCTGCCAGGGACATTGACAGACGCGACGAAGGAGGCTAGCTTGTCGGTGTCGGACTGATCGCTGCCGGCCAAGGCTGACGCCAGCCTGGCATGGGAAATGCTGAATGAAGCGGCCAAGGAACGAGGACAGGGACACCGCAGAGATCGCGGGTGAGGTGGCTGGAGACAGCAGGGGAGACGTCGTCCCCGACGCGCTCAACGGCGGCGTTCTCGCCCACGAGCTTGGTGATGACGGGGCGCCTCTTGTCCTCATCGGCTCGGAGGCGGAGGAAGCGCTGGACGCCCAGGGCTGGGACGGCTCGGAGAGAGCTGGCTCCGCCGACGGCGCGACCACCGAGCTGAAAACGGGTCGGGAGGTCAAGGAAGAAGTCTGGGAGGCTGGGCAGGAGGGGGCGGAGGTCCTGGACGACCCAGTCCGAATCTACCTCACCGAGATAGGGCGCGTCCGTCTCCTCACGTCCGACGATGAGCGGGTGCTGGGCCGCAAGCTCGAGGCCGCGAAGTACCTGCTGGCCCTGGAGCGGGAGACGGAGGATGGCGGGGGCAGACCTCCGACGGGCCAGGAGACCTGCCATGCCCTGCTGGAGCGATTGGCTCGGCAGAGGCCCCTCATCCAGGCTTTGGGAGCGCGCCTGGGCCTGACATCCAGCGTCACCATCGCCCAGGTTGTGGGCCACACCGAGCTACACGACACCATTGACGCCACCCTCGCACCTGAGTTGGTCCAGGCCCTCGCAACCACCCTGAACATCGCACCGGAAGAGGCCCAGAGGCAGGTCGTCGCTCTCTCAGTCATGAGATGGCTCCTACCCAAGGAGGCGGTGGATGCCCTGGGGGACTGCGCCATAGACGAACTGGCGCAGCTTCTGCGGGCCGAGGAGACCAAGGGTAGCCTGAAGCCCGTGGAGTTCCTGTTGCATGACCACTTCGATCAGGTCAAGGCCGAGGGGATGCGCGCCCGCCGGCGCTTCATCGAGGCCAACCTGCGCCTGGTGGTGAGCATTGCGAAGAAGTACGTGGGACGCGGCCTGTCCCTCCTGGACCTGATCCAGGAGGGGAACATCGGGCTCATGCGGGGCGTGGAGAAGTACGACTACCGGAAGGGCTGGAAGTTCTCCACCTACGCCACCTGGTGGATACGTCAGGCCATCACCCGCGCCATCGCCGACCAGGCCAGGACCGTCCGCCTCCCAGTGCACATGGTGGAGTGGATCAACAAGCTCACACGCCAGCAACGGAGGCTACTCCAAGAATACGGCCGCGAGCCCACCGCTGAAGAGATCGGCAGGGCATTAGAGTTGACCACCGACAGGGTGGAAGAGATCATCAAGATATCCCAGGAGCCAGCCTCCCTGGAGGCGCCCATCGGCGAGGAGCAAGACTCCGAGCTGGGGGACCTGATCGAGGATCGAAGCGCTCCTGCCCCGGCCGACCTTGCCACCTACGAGATGCTGAAGGTGAACCTGGGAGAGGTGCTCGGCACCCTCAGTGTGCGGGAGCGCGGTGTGCTCCAACTCCGCTTCGGCCTGGAGGACGGCCGCAGCCGGACGCTGGAGGAGGTGGGACGACAGTTCGGGGTCACGCGAGAGCGCATCCGGCAGATTGAGGCCAAGGCGCTGCGCAAGCTACGACACCCTATGCGCTCTCGCAAGCTCAAAGACTTCCTGGAGTAGCGCTCTTGATCTGGACAGCCGCCTTCACGGGTGCGTCGCTTGATGGCAAGGGCTGGATAGTGAGCTACTGAAACGCTCCGGGCTCCTTCCGACCGCGCGACCCAAAATGACTGTTCTGGTAGCAGCGGCCTTAAGCTGCGAATCGGGCTACGAGGGGGCTTCAACTGGGCCTGGCAACAGTCTCCTTTGGGCCAAGCAGCGGCCCACTTCTGCCTGTCGACAGAAAACATCGTCCGCCTCTAGCTGCATGCCGCCTTCGACTAGCGCCCTGGAGAGCCTTCTGGTTCAACGGCCTAGCTCGCTTCTCCGAACGCTTCGCGGCGCAGCACTTCCAGCTCCCACCAGATGTCCGGCGTCATCTGGACCCCCTTCCAAGTTCGAGACGCTGTGATGAGGCTGGCGTAGAGCAGCCTCAGGCCTGAGCTCTCGGTGGGGAAGCGAGGTATCACCTTGGTCCTGCGCCTTCCTTCGCCGAAAATCCGCTCCAACAGGTTGGTAGTGCGGATCGCTCTCCAGTGTGCCCGCACGAGGGGTGCAACGTCAGGCTGCGCCCGTTAAGGACACCGTGGAGCCCCACCCACCAGGCGGCGGTCAGACTTCGTCCAGGCGCTGTTCAGTTGTTCGTTCAGTGGCACGTTCAGTCATGCGGTCGGTCACCTGGTCGGTCCCTCCCGGGACCACGGGGGCGCGGACAAAGCCTGGATCAGCGGTGCAGGACCGTCTCCCGGGGAGCGCCGAGAAAACAAGTCGTGAAAGGAACTGCCGTGGCAGGGGGATACGGCGAGCTCATGGGCCGACACCCTTCCGTCCGCGAGGTGTGTCGGAGGGCGTCCGTCTGACGAACGAGAGCCTCGCCACGGCCTTCGTGGCTATCATGCAAGCGTGGGGCACGAGCGGGGGAGGGAGGGGAGGGTCCCGCCCCTGCGGCGCCATCAGTCCACCGTCTCCGGGTGCTCCCCAGTGTCGGTCGCGTCGCCGGAAGACGGACCTCAGACATTGGCCCAGCGGCCCCTCCACGCGGTGCACTTCGTCTTCGGTCTGCCCTTCCATGCCCCTCCTGCGGAGACTGACCGCAACCCCTGATGTCCAGGCTCCTCTGGGCAACCATACCAGCACTGCGCTTCGCCATATCCGGCATAATGTCCTCTCTCATGATCAGCACCCGTTCGGCCTACCCAACAGAATGACTTTTCGTGACTCCGTTGTCCTGGCTCGCTCTTCGTCCAAGTCACTACTACACGCAGGATCCACAGTCGCAGAGATATGACAAGCCGCCGCCGCGCAGGCCGATTGACCTGGGACAGCTATGCTACAATGTCCCCACGTACTCCCGGCAGGATAGGCTCCCATCTAGTCGATTCACGGCATACCAGTTGGAGACGACGAGTGAAAGCTGAGCAGGCCCTTTTCGCGGTAACCCGATTGGACACCTTCAAGCGCGACGTGCAGGCCAGGGTGACTTCCAAACTGGCCAGTGCGACAGGCTTCTTCTACAAGAGCAGGTCAGGGTCGCATTTCCTCGTCACGAACAAACACGTGTTGTATAACAGGGCCGACCATTCTTTCCCTGATCGTTTGCGGCTCCATGTTCACACCGATCCTAAGTATTTCACCAAGATGAGGTCTGTTGATCTGCGGCTCTGGAGCAGAAGCGGAGAGAAGCTCTGGAGATCGCCCAAGGATAGACGGATTGATGTTGCTGCTTTGAAGGTGCCAGAGAGAGAGTTGGAGGGTTGCTTCTATCTCTACTTCACCGAGGGAGACCTGCTGGATGTAGGGGACGAGTTTCTGCCGGGCAGGCACATCGATATTGGAGTGCACACTTTGGTGCTGGGATACCCTCATGGCTTCTATGACGTCAACACGTTTCTGCCAATAGCGCGTGCAGGTACTGTTGCAACGTGGCCTTGGCTCGATTTCGAAGGGAAGCCCTGTTTTCTGATCGACGCAAAGCTGCATCCCGGGATGAGCGGCAGTCCGGTTCTATCTTCCTCCGGTGCGATCCACAAAAGCTCCGATTCGGCGGCGCCGGGAGCAGATGCCCAGGAAAGCTATCTCCTCGGAGTGTTCTCCGATGAATGGACGTATCGAGGAGAGCCACTGGGTCTGAACACCATCTGGCATGCCGCGCCCTCCCTGAGCATGCTCGAAGAGGAGTGACGGCTGCTGGCTTCAACCCAATGCCATGTCGGGATGATTGTGCCGGCGAGTGGCAGCCGTCCTATTCGGCCTGCACATTCTTGATGATTGTGCAGCCTGGACACCACTTGCTGGCTCAGTGGTGCGTCCCAGAAGCCAGGCGGACATGAAAGGCACACTTGACGCGGAGGCGCGCTACGCCAGGGAAGGGCTCGCGTCTTGAATCCCTCTGTCCTGGTGATTCGTAATCCTATGTCAGTTGTATTGTTCTATGTCACCAGATACGTTGCTAGAACACTCTGTTAAGGCGCCCGCACTCCATTATGTATCTGGCGTGCTCATGGGTGATAACCCGTGGTAAAGAGTTTGTCGGCAAAATGGCGGCAAAACACCAGCTACAACTTGCAGCTAACGGCGCGCAAGCAAGTCTCCTCTTGCTGGACAGTTTGACCATACTCTGGCGCCAGCCCGACAAAAAGACCTTGCGCTCGCAGTGCCCAGCGTGTAGAGTGACAGGCACCGTACCTCCGCCACGAGGGGGCTTCCTATTGCGCGGAATAGCGTCTCCTGCCCTTTCTCTCGTTGTCCTGGCACTAGCTTTTGTCTTGACCGCCTGTGGCCCAGCGCCAACACCCACGAACACACCCAGGCTGACGAGCGGTCCCACGGCGACCGCCGCGCCTACTCCCGACGTACAGGCTACGGTTGCCGCTGCGGTGCAGGCCACCATGACGAGGGCGGCAGAGGTCTCTCCGACCCCAACGCCAACACCGACGCCCACGCCAGAGCTGAAGCCTACGCCGAGCCCGACCGCTACACTGACGGCTGTCCCCACACCGACACTGGTGCCCACTGCCACGCCAACTTCTACTCCAACGCCACAGCACACGGCGACGCCTACGTCGAAACCAACGCCTACCCCATCACCAACCTGGACACCTCTGCCAACACCAACGCCGACTCCGACACCGTCATACCAGCTACATCTGCTCTCGTCGCGGATCTATCGACAATCCAGCTACGTGATCGCTGAAGGCGAAGTGAAGAACGTAGGCACCACCTCAATCAATAACGTCGAAGCCGTTGTGTCCTACTATACCGAATCTGACACATTCGTGACATCTGACAGCGCCCTGATCGAGTATGACCCGCTCCTGCCTGGGCAGACTTCACCCTTCAAAGTGCTCACCCGTGATAATCCCGCGATCAGCAAAGGGCGGGTCACGTTCAAGCAACTGTTCGGAGCAACCATACCGACCTTCCGCCCGACCCCCACGCCTACACCGCCGCCACTCAACTTCGAGGGTTCTGGCAAGGGGTGGGCGGGCCCGTTCGACCTTCGCGACGGTCCCGTTGTCTTTGAGCTAGAGTACAATGGATCAGGGAGATTTACCGCGAGCATTCGTGGACACACCTGGTGGGTGGACATTGTGGACGTTGTCGGTCCGTACAAAGGGCGTCGGGCACTGGCTGTCGGGGAATCCTACTATGCCGAGCTGAGCAGTATTATCTCCAATCAGGTCGCAATCGATGCATCTGGTGGCTGGAAGGTGAAGGTTTACCAATACAGCGCGGATGTGGCGCGCGCGCTCCCTTTGAGGGTTGAAGGGACAGGGGATGATGTGATCGGGCCGGTGGCGATACCAACCGTCACGAACTCCTCTGGGTTCGCACATGGCAAGGCGACAGTCCACCTCACCCACGAAGGAGCAGGCCCATTCACCGTGAGCTACATCAGCGTGGGCAAGATCTCCAGAGGTGATCTGGTCAACGTCACGGGCGTATTTGACAAGGAGAAGGTCTTGGAGGGTTGCCCAGCCGCCTGCATCATTGCCATCCAAGCGGAACAAGGAGCGAAGTGGACTGTGGACATCAGGCCCTAGGCCCATTGTCCTGTGTGTTAGGGCGCGGCGTGTTGGAAAGGCCAGGGGCAGCAGGTCAGCCCCGCCACTCCCCGGCCCTTGGAGGTGTCGCTAGCCGGCGCCGCCTTGGCTTGCGCTGCGCCAGAAGCTCCTGGCGCGCCCTGTCTACATCGGCTCTAGTGACGTGGACTGCTGGCCGTCGCGTTGCCGGGCGCATCGTCTGTCTCACTCACTGTCGCAGGCCAGTTGGACCAGCGACGTTGTCGAAGGCGTCTTGCCTCGGCGTCGTGCCTCTGCGATGAACGCCCGCGCGTCACACACATCCTCCTCGGAGGGAGGTGGTGACTCGATAGGCTGGTCCCAACCAGGGGACTCACAGTCCTCCCGGAGCCGCGTGTCACGAAAAAGGCGGGCCCAGACCAGTACCGCCTTACCGTTCTCTGGCTCGTCTATCTGTATGATGCTCTCCAGCTTGCGCAGACGCTGCTCAATGCGGCCCATCAGTCTCGCCCCCGTTCTGTAGTCTCGATTCCAACACAGCCCTTTCGCCCGTAGAGTGTCAGTGGTCACGAGAATTCCCCACCCTGAAGGGTGAAAAGACCAAGTAATTCCCCACCCAGGTGGTCACGTAATTCCCCAGTGACGTGACCACGTCCTTCCCCACCCTGGGGAGCGCATGGCGCCCTAACATGGCACA
>JAUYDU010000069.1 GCA_030691665.1 Chloroflexota bacterium | reverse complement strand
GGCGTCTGCGACTACTCGGGCACCAGCCAGCCGGTGATCAAGGGTAACATCAGCAAGACCAGCGGCGAGAAGATCTACCACGTGCCCGGCGGCGACTTCTATGATAAAACGGTGGTCGACGAAGCAGCCGGCGAGCGCTGGTTCTGCACCGAGCAGCAGGCGATCGAGGCCGGGTGGCGGCGCTCCAAGATGTAGTGGCAGGGCGGCGCCCCGCCTAGGAGGAACTCATGGCTTACAACGACATTATCGTGGAGAAGCGCGGTGGCATCGTCGTCCTCAACCTGAACCGGCCCGACAGGCTGAACGCCGTCACCTGGAACACGTGGGCGGAGATCGAGGACGCCGTCGAGCGGTCGGCAGAGGACGACGAGGCGCGGGTAATAGTGATCAGCGGCAATGGGCGGGGGTTCTGCTCGGGCACCGACCTCGTGGTGGCGGCCGACCAGGCTACGCCGGGACGCACGGTGGCGGGGGAGAGTCGCAGCGAGCGGCTCCGCCCGCGCTACGCGAGCTGCGCCAAGCTGGTGGCTTGCCCGAAGCCGGCCATCGCCGCCGTGAACGGCATCGCCGCCGGGGCTGGTCTGGCGCTGGCCCTGGCCTGCGATATCCGTATCGCTGGGGAGGAGGCGCGCTTCTCGGCCATCTGGTCGCGGCGAGCGCTGGTGCCGGACTTCGGCTGTAGCTACATCCTGCCCCGTATCGTTGGGATGGCGAAGGCGTTGGAGTTGATGTACAGCGGCGACATCATCGACGCCGAAGAGGCGCTGCGCATCGGCCTGGTGAGCCAGGTGGTGCCCCAGGACGAACTGATGGCGACCGCTCTGGCCCTGGCCGAGCGGATCGCGCAGGGGCCACCCATCGCCATCGAGCTGACCAAGCGGCTGGCCTACCAGCCGTGGCGGGAGGCCCTGGAGGCCCAGGTTCAGTATGAGGAGCACTTCCAGCGTTTCTGCGCCGAGTCCGAGGACGCCCGGGAGGGAATTCAGAGCTTCCTGGAAAAGCGGCAGGCGGAGTTCAAGGGGCGGTAGAAAGTGCCCGCCGACCGTCCACCGCCATCCAGAGAAGGAGCTCTTTGCGGTTAGGGTAGCTCCTTACGTCCCCTTTCATCGTGATGGCAAATCCTCTATAATGCAACGAGTGCCAGGCGAGCCCACCAAGCCTGCTTCGGTCGCCTGGGGATGAGGTGAAAAGCTGGAGCGGAGGATTTGTTTAACCCCCTGAACGCCCTGCTCGGCGTATTCTCTCACGACATCGCGGTCGACCTCGGTACCGCTAACACCCTGGTGTTGGTACGTGGCCGCGGCATCATCATCGACGAGCCGTCGGTGGTGGCCATCGACCGCATCAACAAGAAGATCCTGGCCATCGGCAGCGAGGCGAAGCGGATGGTGGGGCGCACGCCCGCCGACATCGTGGCGGTGCGCCCGCTCAAGGACGGGGTCATCTCCGACTTCACCGTCACCGAGCGGATGCTCCAGTACTTCATCCGCTCGGTGCACGACCACTTTGGGCTGGGCATCCCGCGGCCGCGGGTAGCGGTGGGCATCCCCAGCGGCGTGACGGAGGTAGAGAAGAGAGCGGTGCACGATGCTATCCTGAACGCCGGGGCTAGGGCCGCCTATCTGGTAGAGGAGCCGATGGCGGCGGCCATCGGGGCGGGGCTGCCGGTCATGGAGCCCGATGGGTCGATGGTGGTGGACATCGGCGGCGGCACCACCGAGGTGGCCGTCATATCGCTGGGGGGCATCGTCACCAGCACCTCGATCCGGGTGGCGGGCGACGAGCTAGACCAGGAGCTGGTGGTGTACGCCCGGCAGGTGCATAACCTGCTGATCGGCGAGCGGATGGCGGAAGAGGTGAAGATCGAGGCGGGTTCAGCAGCGCCCCTGGATCGGGAGATGACGGTAGTGCTGAAGGGACGCGACCTGGCGACGGGGCTGCCCAAGGCGGTGGAGGTGAGCAGCGTGGAGCTGCGCGACGCCTTGTCGGGCCCGGTGGCGGCGATCGTCAACGCCGTTCGCTCCACCATCGAGCTGACGCCGCCGGAGCTGGTGGCCGACATTATGACGCGGGGGATCGTCCTGGCCGGCGGGGGGGCGCTGCTGCGAGGGCTGGACCGGCGGCTGGCCCACGAGACCAAGTTCCCGGTGTACGTGGCCGAGGACCCCCTGAGCTGCGTGGTGAGGGGCACGGCCGAGATGCTGGAAGAGGCGGAGATCCTGGCGAAGGTGCAGGCTCGCCTGACCAACCGTCGCGCACCGCGTTAGCATCGGCTTTGGCTGGACATGCGAACGCTAGTATGGCTAGTGGCCATCAGCCTCGTTGCCCTGCTGGCTATCGTTCTCTCCCAGCAAGGCGCCCTCGACCCCCTGCGAAACCTGACCCTGACGGTGGCTTCACCGATAGCCCACGGCCTGGGCAGGGCCGCCGAGCCGGTGGCCGATTTCCTGGACCGCCAGGTCCATCGCCAAGACCTAGAGGAGGAGAATCGACAACTGCGGCAGCAGGTCGAGGCGCTGACGGCGGAGATCGCCCGCCTGCGGCAGGAGGGGTTCCTGTCCGGGGAGCTGGCGAATCTAGCGCAGGTGGAGGAGGGCCGCCCTGGGGATAGCTTCCTGGTGGCGCGGGTCATCGCCAAGGACCCCAGCAACCTCAAGGAAGCGGTGGCCATCGACCGGGGGAGCGATGATGGGGTGGCCGAGGGGCAGGTGGTGATGAGCGAAGGGGGAAGCCTGGTAGGAGTAGTGTCCAAGGTCCTGAACGACTTTGCCTGGGTGACTCTGGTCACCGATCCGAACAGCAACGTCAACGCCATGGTGCTGGAGTCGCGAACGGAGGGGGTGGTCAGCGGCAGCCTACACGACGGGCTGAGCATGGACCTCATCCCCCAGGAGGCGGACGTGAAGCCTGGCAGCACCGTCGCTACCTCCGGCCTGGGGGGCAACTTCCCTGAGGCGCTGCTCATCGGGCAGGTGGTGTCGGTGCGGGGCGAGCCCCAGGACATCTTCAAGAAGGCTGAGGTGAAGCCGGCGGCCAGCCTGTCGCGCCTGGAGCACGTGCTGGTGCTCACCAGCTTCAGGCCGGTGCGTCTGGCGAGCCCATGAGGTACCTTCTGTTTGTACCGCTGGCGCTGTTCGTCGCCCTGGGTCAGGTGGCGGCAGCCCCCTACTTTCCTGTGCTGGGGGTGACGGCCAACCCTGTGCTGGTGCTGCTGATGTGCTGGGCGATGGTGCGTGGGCCCAGGGAGGCGATGGTCCTCATCCCAGTGGCTGGCATGTTCCAGGACCTGATCACGACCGACCCTGTGGGCACCTCTGTGCTCGCGATGTTGCCGATCGTGCCCCTAGCTGCCGTTCGCGAGCGCAGGCCGACGGAGAGCGAGTTCCTGCCCACCGTAGCGGTGGTGGCGGCGGCGTCCCTATCTTATCACCTGGTGTATCTGCTGGTGCTGGCTGGCGTGGGCCGCGACGTACCCTGGCTGCAAAGCTCCGTGAGGGTCATTCTACCAGCGGCCCTGTTCAACGCCCTGCTGACGCCGATCTTCTACCTTCCGGTGCGCTGGGCCACGGCTGCGGTGGAGGCCGGAACGCCGAGCGTGCGGGTGGCGAGCTAGAGGAAAGAGGAGATGGAGTTCTTCCGTCGGGCCGGGCGCTGGCGTTCGGAGAAGCCCAAGCGAAAGGAAGACGCCTACACCCCCGGGCGGAAGTTCCTCCTTATCCAGGTATTGATCGTCTTCTTGTTCGGCATCCTGACGATCCAGCTAGTGCGGATGCAGGTGTTGGAGGCGGATGACTATCGCGAGCAGGCCGAGAACAA
This sequence comes from Chloroflexota bacterium, assembly GCA_030691665.1. GTDB lineage: Bacteria > Chloroflexota > Dehalococcoidia > SM23-28-2 > SM23-28-2 > JAUYDU01. Next base: position 1,331 of record JAUYDU010000069.1, on the reverse strand, counting down.
CCGCCTGCGAGAGCTTCAGGTGCTCCCCCTGCGCGGCCTGATCTACGACCGCAACGGCACACCCCTGGTGCAGAACGTGGCCAACTACGCGGCGGTGATCGTGCCGGCCGACCTGCCGGTCAAGAACGAGGATGCCGTCTTCGCGCGGCTGGGGAGCGTGCTGGGCATGCCCGCCCAGGAGATAGCTCAGAAGGTGCGAGCCAAGCGACAGAACGGCAACCCCTACGAGCCGCTGGTGATCAAGGACGAGCTGGAGCGGGACGCGGCCCTGACGCTGAAGGAGCTGACCTCGTACCTGCCTGGGGTGGATCTCCAAATAGAAGCCCGTCGCAACTACCTGAGTGGCGACCTCACGTCGCACATCCTGGGATACGTCGGGCGCATCTCGGAAGAGGAGTACGAGAGGCTGAAGGGCAACGGCTACATGCTCAACGACCAACTGGGCAAGATGGGGGTGGAGCTGACCTATGAGGATGTTCTGCGGGGAGAGCCGGGGAAGAAGCTGATGGAGGTGAATGCCAGCGGCCGCCAGCTCGATGTGCTCGACTCGCGGGCGACGGAGCCCGGCCAGAGCGTCGTTCTCACCCTCGACCTCGATCTTCAGCGGAAGACGGCCGATGTCCTGCGAGAGCTGATGGGCTCGTCGGATAACGCGGCGGCGGTGGTGATGGATGTGCAGACGGGCGAGATCCTGGCCATGGTGTCCCTGCCCTCCTACGATAACAACGTCTTTTCGAGCGCTCTGAGCCAGGAGGAGCTGGACGCCCTGCTGGAAGAGCCAAGCAAGCCCCTGCTGAACCACACCATCGCCGAGATGTACGCGCCGGGCAGCAGCTTCAAGCCGATTACCGGCCTGGCCGCCCTGCAAGAGGGGGTAGCCACCACCAGCACCACCATTACCAGCCACGGCTACATCACGGTGGAGAACGAGTATGACCCCAGCGTGGTGTATGTGTTCAAGGACTGGTCGGCGCTGGGCACCCTGGACTTCTACAGAGGACTTGCCATGTCCTCGGACGTCTACTTCTACTATTTGGCTGGCGGCAAGCAGGACGAGGGGTTCCGTGGGCTGGGTGAGGAGAGGCTGGCCCGCTACGCCCGCGCCTTCGGTCTGGGGGAGGCGACGGGGGTGGACCTGCCGGGCGAGTCCGCTGGCCTCGTGCCGGACGCCAAATACAAGGAGGAGACGTTCGGCGAGGCCTGGTATGTAGGCGACACCTACAACTTCGGCATCGGCCAGGGCTACCTGGCGGTGACGCCGCTACAGCTTCTGGATGCTATCAGCGCCATCGCCAACGGCGGTGAGCTGGTGCGGCCGCGGCTGGTAAAGG
>JAUYDU010000462.1 GCA_030691665.1 Chloroflexota bacterium | reverse complement strand
CCAGGGCTCGCGCGATACGACAGCTCTTGGGGTCAGGCACTGGGAAAGGTGGGCGCGGGCGCGCGAGACAGGCGGCAGCGGTTGCCGCTCTCACCTTGCTGGCGGAAGAAGGGCCGGTGGTGCCGGTTGCGCGCCTGCGGGCGCAGGCCAGGATCACTGCCGCTGGACTGCGGGAACTGGTGGGCGAGGGGCTCGTCGCTGTGGAGGAGGTAGAGGTGGAGCGCGACCCGCTGGCGGCCAGGTCCTACCCGCCGCGAGAGCCGCCTGTCCTTACAGCGGCGCAGGAGGAGGCCTATCGACAGATCGCCTCGGCGCTGGAGGGGTCGGCGGCCGGCGGCGACGGCTCGGCCGTCTTCCTGTTGCACGGCGTCACCGGCAGCGGCAAGACGGAGGTATATCTTCAGGCTCTGGAGAAGGCGGTGGCGCTAGGCAGGCGGGGCATCGTGCTGGTGCCGGAGATATCGCTCACGCCTCAGACGGTGCGCCGCTTCGCCGAGCGCTTTCCTGGCCAGGTGGCGGTGACGCACAGCGGCCTCTCCCTGGGCGAGCAGTTCGACCAGTGGCGGCGCATCCGCGATGGCCACTACGCCGTGGTCGTCGGGCCGCGCAGCGCCCTGTTCTCTCCCCAGCCGGACCTGGGCCTCATCGTCATGGACGAGGAGCACGAGTGGACGTACAAGCAGCAGGACCCGGCGCCCCGCTACCACGCTCGGCACGTCGCCGAGAAGCTGGCCGAGCTGACGGGCGCCGTGCTGGTGCTGGGAAGCGCCACCCCCGATCTGGAGAGCTATCATCGGGCCAAGTCAGGGAGCTATCGCCTGCTGGAGCTAGGGGAGCGGGTGCAGCCGCTGGCCGCCGACAACGGCGGCGGGCGCTCGTGCCTGCCGCGGCCCTTGCCCGAGGTGGAGGTGGTGGACCTGCGCCAGGAGCTTCGGGCGGGCAATCGCAGCATCTTCAGCCGCTCGCTGGCTCAGGCGGTGGACGCGGCGCTGGCGGCGGGTGAGCAGGTGATCCTCTTTCTCAACCGCCGGGGCGCGGCCTCCTTCGTGCAGTGTCGCGACTGCGGCCACGTGCCCCGCTGCCCCAGTTGCTCGGTCTCCCTGACCTACCACGCCAGCGAAGGGAAGCTCATCTGCCACCACTGCCATCGAGGGCGGCGGCTGCCGGGCCGCTGTCCCCAGTGCGACAGCCCGCGCATTCGCTTCCTGGGCATCGGCACCGAGAAGGTGGAGCAGGAGGCAGCGCAGGCCTTCGCCGGGGCTCGCCTCCTGCGCTGGGACCGCGACGTGACCCGCCGGCGGGGTGCCCACGAGCGCATCCTGGCGCGCTTCCTGGCCAGGGAGGCGGACATCCTCATCGGCACTCAGATGATCGCCAAGGGGCTGGACATGCCGTCGGTGACCCTGGTGGGGGTGATCTCTGCCGACGTGAGCCTCAACCTGCCCGACTACCGCAGCGGCGAGCGCACCTTCCAACTGCTGGAGCAGGTGGCGGGGCGAGCAGGTCGGGGGCCCCTGGGGGGGCGAGTGATCATCCAGACGTACACGCCCCACCACTACGCCATAGAGGCGGCCGCCCGTCACGACTACGCCGGGTTCTATGAGCACGAAGTGGCCCTGCGCCGTCGCTTGGGCTATCCGCCTTTCGGGCGGCTGGCGCGGCTGATCTTCGCCCACACCAACCCGGTGCACGCTCAGGAGCAGGCCTTTCGCCTGGCGAAGACCCTGCGTCAGGAGAGGGACAGGCGCGGCATTCCCGGCGTCGACATCCTCGGTCCGGCGCCCGCCTTTGTGCCCAAGGTGCGGGGCCGCCACCGCTGGCAGGTCCTGCTGCGGGGCGGCGACCCCGCCGAACTGCTGGGGGAGCTGTCGTTCGGCCAGGGCTGGACGATAGACGTGGACCCGGTGACGCTGCTGTAGGGCGATTCGTCAACGGATAGAGAACGGATAAACGGATAAGTTGAACTGCGCGGGTTGATGGTCATCAAGAAAATAACTGAGCACCCCCTAGACCCCGTAGGCGAGGGTCTTCAGACCCTCGCGAAGTTGTGTCGGGGACTAAAGACCCCGACCTACGAGATCAACTTTTGTTAACGTATTTGGTTCAAGATCAAAAACCCGCAGGTTCCGCCCGAGCCGCGGACCTGCCTACCGGCAGGCAGGTTTCAATCCGCGGGTGGATCTAACGGCCATAACGGTGCGGGATGAGATCCCCTCCCTATCCCCTACTCCACCACCGCGTGCTGGCTGGGAGCGGCGATGTCGCGGCGGTAGTGGCAGCGGCTGAAGTGGACGTGCTGGACGTTGCGGTAGGCCTTGGTGCGCGCTTCGGCCAGGGTGGGGGCGAGGGCTGCCACGGTGAGGACGCGGCCGCCGCTGGTCACCACCTGGCCGTCGTCGTCCAGGCGGGTGCCGGCGTGGAAGACGAGGGCGTCGTCCTCGACGCTGCCCAGGCCGTGGATGGGGAAGCCGGTGTCATACTGGTCGGGGTAGCCGCCGGAGGCCATCACGACGCCCACACAGGCCTGGTCGCTCCACTCGACCTTGACCTCGTGCAGGCGGTTCATGGCCACCGCCCACAGGACCTCCGCCAGGTCGGACTTGAGGCGGGGCAGGGTGACCTGGGCCTCGGGGTCGCCGAAGCGGCAATTGAACTCCAGCACCTTGGGCCCATCGTCTGTCATCATCAGGCCGCCGTAGAGGACGCCGCGATAGGGCGAACCCTCGGCCTGCATGGCGCGGACGGCGGGCTCCAGGATGGCGGTACGCACTGTTTCGGCCAGGGCGGCGTCGTACCAGGGAGGCGGGCTGTAGGAGCCCATGCCGCCGGTGTTGGGCCCTTGGTCGCCGTCGAAGATGCGCTTGTAGTCGCAGGCGGGCACCATGGGGACGACGGTCCGGCCGTCGGTGAAGGCGAAGACGCTGACCTCGCGGCCGGACAGGCGCTCCTCGATGACCACCGTGCGGCCGGCCTCGCCGAAGAGGCCTTCGCTCATCATGGCGTCGATGGCAGCTAGGGCCTCCTCCTTGGTATCGGGGATGAGCACTCCTTTGCCGGCGGCCAGGCCGTCGGCCTTAACCACGGGCACGTCATCGAGGTGCATCACGTAGTTGCAGGCGGCGGTGCGAGAGGTGAAGGAGGCGCCGCGGGCGTGGGGGATGGCGTAGCGCTGGCAGAGGTCTTTGCAGAAGGCCTTGCTGGCCTCGAGGCGGGCGGCGGCCTTCGACGGCCCGAAGGCGGCGATGCCCTCGACGGCCAAGCGGTCGACCAGGCCCCAGGCGAGGGGGTCTTCGGGGCCGACCGCGACCAGGTCGGCCTTCAGCTCGCGGGCGGTATGAGCGATTTCGTCCAGGTAGGCCTGTCGCTCCGCTGGGGGGGCGTCGGTCTTGGGGACGCGAATGGGCAGGTTGGTGGCGATGGCGGCGGTGCCGGCGTTACCGGGGGCAACGAACAGGGCATCGACGCGGGGGCCCTGGCACAGCTTCCAGGCGATGGTGTGCTCGCGGGCGCCGGCGCCGATGAGGAGGATGATCATCTAGCGAAGCAGGGCTAGGAACTCTTCGACGGTGAGGCCGGCCTTGCGAATGAGGGCGCGCAGGGTGCCCGGCCTGAGCTGACGGTGATCTGGCACGGACAGAGTCTCGGGGAAGCCCGGCTTGACCATTGCGATGTGACTGCCGCGACGGCGCCTCACCTCAAATCCAGCTCGTTCGAATACGGTCAGCGCCTGCCGCCCCGATACTTTCGGCGGCCGCGGCATCAGACGGCGACCTCGGCCTCCACTTCCACTTCGCGGGTCTCAATGGTGAGCGGCAGGCCCTCCTCCGCCCGATCCTTTAGGCAGGCACGGATCTCTTCGGCCACCAGCTCAGCCGTCTCGCCCGGAGGGGGCAACCCCTCCTCGTTGCGGACTTCCAAGCAGAGAAGGATGGCCTCGCGGATGTTGGCCAGGGCGTCTTCCAGCGTATCGCCCTGACTCACGCACCCAGGGATGGCTGGGCAGACGACGGAGTAGCCGCCGTCGGTTTCAGGTTGAAGGACGACTGTGAACTTCATGGCAGGTCAATCATACACCATCCGCTGCGCTTGGCCGGGAGCTTCCAGGCGATGGTGTGCTCGCGGGCGCCGGAGCCGATGAGGAGGATGATCATCGGTCGCCTACGAGCTTGACCCAGGGCATGCGGCCACCCACGGCGTTGTACAACCGCCGGTCCGCGGTCCAGAGTTCGCAGCCCTCGATTTCCGCCAGGGCCAGGTAGTGGGCGTCATAGGCTTTGCGCTGGCTGAGGGCCTTGGCGATCTCCCAGGCCTTGGCGTGAAGCTCCCGGGGCCAGGCGCGCCCGACGGGCAAGAGCTGAAAAGCGGAAAAGGCGATCTCAGCCTGTTGGCTGGTGATTTGCTGTTGAACCATCCTCTCCCGGAGAACCGACGTGACTTCGATGAATAGCAGCGGTGGACCGAGCAGCTCGTCTCCCCGTCGCAGGAGACGATCCCATATGTCGATAATCTCTGCCGTTCTTTCCGCCGGAAGCAGCCAGGCCAGAACAAGGCTGGCATCAAGGCAGATGCGAGCCACTAACGGCCCTCACGCGACTCTTCGATGAGCTGACTGATATCGAAGCCATGCCCAAGGCGGCGCCGGATGGCCTCGCGGTTCTCAGTTATACGTTTGATGAGGGTGTCGATCTCCTCCTTCGTTAGTTTGGGAGCTTCCATCGTTACACCTTGCTCGCTAATGCGTGCGCTAGCTCTGCGGGAGGGCTCGTAACTTAACGGGAGCGAGGCCTCCTCGACGAACCACTGGCCGCCGATGCGCTGGCCGCGCAGCTTGCCTTCACGGAGGTAGCGGCGGACCTGCTCCAGGGAGCGGCCGAGACGGCGGGCGGCCTCAGCGACGGTGATCATGCCTTCGAGGGAGAGCATGGCAGGTCAATCATAGCAGAGGGCGTTGTTGTTGTCAACAACGACCTACCCCACCTGGCGGCAGTAGAGAGCTAGGGCCTAGGTGCGGCAGGGACGCAGAGCAGCTGGGCGCCGCCGCTGGCCAGCAGGCGGCCGTCGCGGCTCCATATGCGGGCGGTGGTGCCCATGAGGCCGGCCTGGGCGACGGGGCTGTGGTGGTCGGCCAGGAGCCAGTCGCTCTCTGGGGCGAAGCGGTGGAACCAGGCGGTGACGTCCAGGTTGGGGCCCTGGAACTGGTGGGGCCAGGGGTGGGCGAGGGAGGCCGCCGGCCAGGAGAGAGTATCGATGAGGAGGAGGAGGCGGCCGGCATCGACCCAGATGTCGTCGAAGGTGGCCCGGGGGCGGAAGCGGAGCCATTCTAGGTGGACGGGCTCCCGGGCCCGCGGCTCTTCGTCCAGCCAGTCGGAGTGCATGACTTTGCCTTCAAGGTTCTGCCAGAAGGGGTAGGTGGGGCCGCGCGGCGGGATTTCGTCCCAGCTCTGGAGGGTGTCGGGGTGCGTGACGTTGGGCACAACGGCGACGTCGTGCTCGAGGCCGGGGCCCTCGGCGGCGGTGCGCAGCATCGCCTGGAGGATAGGGCGGCCACCCTGGCGCATGGCGACGACGATGGACCCGGCGCGACGGCCCTGGTGCACGGGGGTGACTTCCAGCTGCACCGGCTCGAAGCGGGCGACGCTGATGAAGTGGCAGGTGAAGGCGGCGGGCCGGGGGATGCGGGCCTCGCGGCCGGCGGCGCGGAGGGCGATGGCGGCCAGGTAGCCGCCGTTGGGCCCCCAGATCTCCCAGTCGCGAGAGATGTGGGCCTGGTAGCGGCCGTTGCCGCCTTCGACGCGTGTATCGAGATCGAAGTCGCCCATGGGATGTGGGTATTGTATCAGGTGAGGTCGGAGGGCGCGATCATCCTTCGGTGGGCTCAGGATTCGCGTGTTGGTAGTCGTCCTTCGACCCTTCGACGGGGCTCAGGGCAGGCAGGCTCAGGACGAGCGGGATGCGAGGGCTTCGTCCAGGGAGCGGCCGAGGCGGCGGGCGGCCTCAGCGACGGTGATCATGCCTTCCAGAGAGAGCATGGCAGGTCATATGATAGCAGGGCGTATTGTTGTCAACAACGACATCAGATTTCCTCTGGGAAGTCATGGAAAAGCGTGAAGTAGCGATCACCGAGTTCAGCCTGGTTCAGGCGCCGTGCCCTCTTGGGCCAGTTTGAACGGAAGGTCGCTACGTCTTCGTTGGCCATTTTTGCCAAGGAATCCATCAATTGGGGCGAGGTGGAGATCCTGCCAACAAAGGCGTGAAGGGATCTCGAACTCCCGTCCACGAGTTTGAACCCTGGATAGAGGGGCCAGCTGTCATCTGGGTGCCTGGCTTCACGGAGCAGGGCGGCAAGGAAAAGCAACCGAGACAGGCCGTTCAGATAATCTTGCCGGCTGGCAAACATCTTGGCCACTTCGCTATTCTTCCAGGGCTCGTCCTGGAGATACCGCACCGCCAAGTCGGCTCGATCAAGTAGCCCACCTGGATGGAACATATCTCTGCGGTCCACCAGGCACAGGGTGGCTGCCTGGCCGGTGGCTTCGACCGTCTCCAGCGGGTTCGTTAGTAGAGTTCCGAGAACATTTAGCGACATGTCCTCCGCGGCCTTTGCTCCCCAGGTCGCGAGCACGCGAAGGGCGAGAAGACCGGGTGCCCCGGTGATGGGTTTCAGAGATGGGCTAGGCCACACCTTGTCCGACATGCTGATCCAGTCCTCGACGACCCGGAGCATCTCCACCAGGCCGTCCCGGTATTCCGCCTCGACCAGGGCGAGCCCGAACGCTTCCACCGGCACCGCGTCTGCTGCGAACTCTGCAACGTATGGTATGCAGCGCTGGTAGATCTCGTTCTCCGGTATCCGCTCCGGTAGCCGGGCCTCTTCCACCGCTTGACGGTTGAGGGCCTCGATGCGTCGGGCCCACTCTTCGGCACAGAACGCTCTCGTCTGCCTGATGAGGGCACGCAGGCGTGGCTTGTCCTCGGCGCTCGCGATGCTCCGCCCCAACGCCAGTGCGTCGATTTCCTTGCTCGCGGGTCCAGCGAGCGCCTGCGCCACGGCGCCCTCTTGAGGGGTGATAGTAAGGGCCTGCGCTGATGCCTGCGTTGCGGCACGGCCCTTGAGAAAATCGCTGACCGGGTTATCGGCGCGATCGGGGAACTGGTCGGCATCAGCCAGCAGCTCGCGCAGCTTACTGGCGAGTTTCCGCTTTCCCTTCGCTGTCTTCCAGTCGTAGATGTGATAGGCGTAGGGCCGCAGGTCAAACGGGATGAATTTCTCGTTTTGCGCTATGAGGATCGTCCGGTTTTTCATAGCGTGCCGGACGCCGAGTTCATAGAAAACGTTGGGGTTCTGGTCTGTTAGATCCGCCAAGACTACGTACGCCTCGCGAAGGCTCTCCATGATAGCAGCTATTATGTTGCCCCGTTTCGCGGTTGAGCGACGGCATACGTAGTTCAGGCCCGCATTCTCCACAGCGGGCTTCAGGAGGGTCTCGAATATCCAAGTCCAGCGCTGTTGCGTGCAGGAATCGGTGGCGGAAAACGGCATGATCACGAAGCACAGCCGCGATTGCGCGGTACTCGTCTCGGGTTCCGGAGGGCCTTGAGTCAACTCTGCCTCACTCCCACTCTATCGTCCCTGGCGGCTTGGAGGTTATATCGTATACCACCCTATTCACGCCGGGCACTTCGTTGACGATGCGGCTGGAGATGCGCCCCAGGAGGTCGTAGGGGAGGCGGGCCCAGTCGGCGGTCATGGCGTCCTCGGCGGTGACGGCGCG
>JAUYDU010000390.1 GCA_030691665.1 Chloroflexota bacterium | reverse complement strand
AGTGAAGAAGAGATGTTGGCCGTGGAGATCGCCTACACTGTTTCTGAGGCGTGGTACTAGGGAGGCAAACACTAGAGGCCGTTGCCGTGTGGCCTGGGTTTCCCTCCGCCTGGGCTGCCCGCCTCCTTGCCAACGCCATCGTGTGGCTCGTGGTGGCGCTGCAGGCAAGAGGCGACGTGGGGTCGGCAGTACACAACTTCGGGTGTGAGAATAATCCCTTTTGATTGACTGAGCCCTTCGAGGCCCCCTTTCTTCTGAAATGGGCGCACACTATGTTCCCATCGTGAGGCTCGTGGTGGCCATAGCTTCTTCCCTTGCCAACCCTCGCGGCTGTGAGTAGGATGGGGCCGTCAAAGGATAATCTTGGGGAGTGAGTCTTGAGATTCCGACGGTGGTATGTTCTGGCCATTGGGGCGGTCATGGCAGCTTCCCTGCTCGTGGCAGCCTGCGGCGGTGCGAAGGAAGAGGAGCCTGCTACACCAGCGCAGACAGAGGGGCCGCTGCCTTCTCCCACTCCCGTCTCGCCATCGCCGATGGCGACGCCCACACCTGGGGCCGACTTCACCCGCATCATCTTCCTGCATCACTCCACTGGCGCCAACCTCATCGAGCAAGGGGACGTGCGCCAGCGCCTCACCGATCTGGGCTATGAGTTCTACGATCACGGCTACAACGACGATGGGTTGGTCCTGGCCGACGGCACTCCAGCCGGACGCGACTTCGACGTCCCTGATGACAACACCGACCCCGACGGGCTCGCTGACATCTTTGCCCAACCGCTGCGCGACCCGCCTGACAACACCTTCAGCCATCTGATGCAGTACGACGTCATCGCCTTCAAGTCCTGCTACCCGGTCAGCAACATTGAGAGCGACGATCAGTTAGCCGAGTATGAGTCCTACTACCTGTCCATCCGCGATCGGATGGATCAGTATCCGAACCAGATCTTCATTGTGGTCACGCCCCCGCCAGAGATACCTGCAGATACCAACCCCCAGGCGGCGGCGAGGGCACGCGCCTTCAGCAACTGGCTGGCCTCCGATGAACATCTAGGCGGCCACCCCAACGTCTCCACCTTCAACCTCTTCGACCTGCTGGCCGACCCGTCTACCAACATGCTGCGGGCCGATTATCAGGCCGATGAGTACGATGCGCACCCCAACGAGCTGGCCAACCGAACCATCGGCCCCCTTTTCGCCGATTTCATTGACCAGTCGGCCAGGACCTACACCGGTCGATGAAAGGAACGCACACTAGGTGTCGGGGCGACGCAGGCATCCAGCACCAAGCTATCCACCCGGCAGCCGTCCTCTAAGCATAGAGACGTTCTGGTCGCCTAAGGGGGTGATTAGCTCGAAGATGATTCCGCCAGGCTGGCGGGTATCCAGGTAGGCGTAGGCCTGGCGGAACGGGTCTGTCTGGAGCACCTCGAAGCCCATGGCTTCTGCCTGCTCCAACTTGGCCTGGAAATCCCTAACAAAGAAGCCCAGGTGGTGAAGACCTTCCCCGTGCTCACGCAGGAACTCGAGGTGGCAGCTGTCGCCCTCGAGGATCTGGATCAGTTCGAGCTCTACCTGGCCGAGGGTGGCAAAGCCCAGCCGCGCCCTGATCTGCTTCTCCTCGCCGCGGTCCCAGACATTGGGCGCTCCCACCTCCCTCATGTCGAACGGGCCCAGCCCGAAGGCGGACTCGTAGAAGGCGACGGCGCGGTCGAGATCCTCCACCACCACTCCGATTTGCCCCACGCCGGGCAATTGGAGCTGCTGTCTCACATCGTCTGCTGACATCGCCAACATCCTCCTTCTTAGGTCGGCCGATCGCCCCAAGCGATTTTTTGTTTCCACGCCTGGGGGCTTCTTCCGCGGAGTCTGATCCCTCAGCCGTACCCTACACCAATCCCAGGTTGATGCCAACAACGGGGCGCATGCGTCAGGTTCTGCCCCAACTGCCGAGCCAAGGTTCGTCACCTAGCCGATGGCGAGCTTGGCGGCGACACCTAGATGGTCGGATGGGAATAGGTTGGCGTCAGAGGGATGAGGGCTATCGAACGCCAGCCCCGCCTCTAGGACGCGGGCGCCAGCCACAAACACGTAGTCGAGGCACCCCGGCGGCGACGGATCGAATGTGTTGACCGGCGTCGGCCAGGTCCTCTCCGGCTCCCGCCCATGCGCCGCCTCGTAAGCCGAAGCGAACCGAGTCTTCATGAGCGCGATTGTGGGCTCCTGCGGGTAGGCGTTGAAGTCGCCGACGATCACGGTAGCCGCCGCTCCTCCCCACGTATCGACCCAGGTCAGCAGCCGTCGGGCCTGGCTGAGACGCACCTCCGTGGCCGAGGGCGGGAAGTAGAGGTGGGTGTTGTAGAAGTCCAAGGCCGCGCCGTCTTCCAGCCGCAGCCGGAGGCGCTGCGCCACACCGTCATGCAGGAGATAGTCGAGCCCTTCGTGCGCCTCCACCGGCACGCGCGACATGACCGCCAGCGCCTCCACCCCTGCGCCTGCCCCTGGCCGCGCCATGTGGTAGATGCGATAATGCCGCGAATCCGTCAGACGATCATTCGCCAGGCGGCAGATCAACGTCCCCTGGTCGGCTATCACCACTTCTTGCAGACCGATGACGTCAGGCTGTAACGCTGTGAGCTGATCCAGCACCAGCGGCAACCTTTCGTCCCAGCGGGCGATCTTGTTGAACAAGTTGAGGGTGGCAACGGTGACGACGTTCATCGGACTCAGGCTCCTGGTCACGTCCGGAAAGTAGCGGGGTGTTGTTCTAGTGTCAAACCCAGAAGCGACGCCAGCCGTCCTGGTGGCTTCTCGCCCGATTCTCGC
>JAUYDU010000349.1 GCA_030691665.1 Chloroflexota bacterium | reverse complement strand
CTGGGCGTGGGCGTGGGCGTTGGGCTGGCTATAGGCGACGGCGTCGGCGTGGCGGTAGGCGAGGTTGTGGCGGCGGGCGTCACCGTTGGGGGCACTGGCGTCATCACGGCACTCAGCACTTCCCGAACGATAGTGGGGGTCGGCGGTGACGTCGCCGAAGGACGTGGGGTGGCCGGGGCGGGCGTAGGGAACCCGGCCACGGCCGCGCAGGCGAGGGCGCCCACTCGCTCGACGGTCTCCAAGACCGTAGGTAGGAGCACAACGTTCGCTGGCGGGTTGCTGTCGGTCCTGGCAGGCCGCGCGAGCTCGCCCCCCACCAGCTTGCCATCCTCAAGTTCAACGTCCAGTGTCGTTCGCCAGCGCTCGCCTTCCCCGATGTAGCCCTGGAAGGACTCCTCGAAGACTACTCGCCCCCCTGCCGCTCCCCTGACGGTCAGCCGGTAGTCACCACAGGGCTTTGGGTAGAGAAACACCAGGTACCTTCCGTCCTTCACCTCCGTCAGAGTGATGGACTGGGGCTCCACGCTGGACGCGGTGCTGAGGGCTCCCGGAATCTGATCGACGTCCACTCCCGGCGGCATTACGCCCACAGCCAGACCACTGGGGTCTACCACCAGCATCGAGGCTGGCGAGGCCAGTTGCAGCGTGATCTCGCTGAGAGGGGAGGGACTGCGACGGACAGGCGCCGGAAACTCTCCCGGTACCACTATTGTCTCCATGCCCGCCCCCACCTCCACCTGCTGGCCGTGGCCACTGACTACCAGTATCCCCTCGGACGTCTTGTACAGGGCGACGCCACTAGACTGTACCGTGACTAGAAACGTCGTGCCGCGAACGGTGCCAGCGCCTGCCGGAGTCTCCACCTCATACTGTGACTCTGTGTCGCCCAATGAGCGCACCCGGTTCCAGGTGGTGCCCAACTCCTGCTTGATGCTTATGAAGATCCCTCCACCCCCGCTACCGTCATCAAGCTGCTGGATGGTGATGTCCGTGTTTGGCTCCAGCTCTTGCGTGCTGCCCTCGAAGAAGGTCAGCACTGCCCGAGAATCGGGCCCAGTAATGACACGGTCGCCTACGTGAATGGTCTCGCCGTCAACACCGGGACGCGGGTCATCCGCCCCTTTCTCCTGAACGAGGACCTCTCCCGATATGACGGACAGGATTGAAGTGGAGGCTATTGCGGAGGGAGGCGGAAAGACCCAGGTGCGAATAGCTAGGGCTGTCGCTGCCAGCAGCGCTACAGCGATGACGGCCATCAGGACACGCCTGCGCCAATTCCTCAACATTTTCCTGGGATTGACCGACCAACAGCGTTTGTGAAAGAATACACGATATTTTGATTATTGTCTAGCGGTCCCACCCGCTTTTTTCGGCGATTGCCCTTAGTCTGTAGGCTGTTACGGGGCTCTCCAGCCCCTTGAGGGTCTGCGGCGTCATCTCCTCCACCTCCACCTGCTCCTTCACCAAGTCGTACGTCCGCTCGCCTATCCACGCGTCGCCAGCAGGAGCCGCCCCGCACAAACGTGACGCCACGTTCACGGACGAGCCAATGACGGTATAGTCTAGGCGGCCCGCCGAGCCGATGTTGCCGGCTACGGCTTGGCCGGTATTGATCCCGAAGCCGAAGCGAACGACCGGGAAGTCAACGCTTGAGTGGGCCAGCGCTTCCAGCTCCTGCTGGGCCCCCAAGGCTGTCCGGCAGGCCAGCAGGGCATGCTCGGGCTGATCGCTGGGGGCGTTCCAGATGGCCATGACGCAGTCGCCCGCGAAGTGGTTCACGATCCCTTCGTTGTTCATGGCGTGGGAGATAATGATGTCGAAATGCCGATTGAGGACGCGAACCAGTTCCGTTGGCGTAAGCCTCTGGGAGATAGGGGTGAACTCTCGCACATCGGCGAAGAGGATACTGACCTCGCGCAATTCCCCGCCCAGTTGCAACTCCTCACGGTCGGCTTGATCCACTAGCGCCTCCGCCACCTGCGGCGAAACGTAGCGCCCAAAGAGCTCGCGCAGTTCCCGTCTGGCCGTCCTTTCGGCTATCGTCCGGTAGGCCAACGTTACGACGAAAACTAGACCCAGGACAGCGGGAGGATAGACGAAGTTGACAATGTAGCCGCGGCCAAAAAGGAAGGCCCCTGCCGCTACGTAGACCGTCGCCAAGCCGAGAACCAGGAGCAGTCCCCAGCCAAGCCGCCAACGCGGCAGAAGGACGGCTGACACCCCTGCGAGCAGCAAGACTATCACCAGGGTGACACTGGCCGAGACCGGCTCCAGAAAACGGGCCCGCAGCAGGGTGTCCAGGGCGTTGCCATGGATTTCCAGTCCGCTCATGCGCCCCTCCAGGGGCACCGAATGAACATCGATACCGCTAGCGGTGGAGCCGACCAAAACGACCTTGTGCTTCACTAGGTCGCCGTCGAAGGAGTTGTTGAGCACATCTTCGAAGGGTATGGTGGCGAAGCTGTCCTGCCCACCGACCCAGTTCACTCGCATCGTCATAGAGTTCTCCAGCGGCACACTGCGCTCCAGAACTTTCAGATGATCGCCGCTGGATTCCAGGGAAGCGGGCAGCGGTTGCCTCAACAGGAGGTAGAGGGCGGCCAGCGAGAGGGAGGGATACTTCGTCCCACCCACGTCGCTCACCATCAAGGGGATTCGCCGCACCCTTCCGTCCGAGTCCAGGACAAGATTGACGTGGGCCAGGCTCACTGAGGCTTCGCGAAGAGACAGGGGAGGCCAAAGAATGTAGTCGTAGGCGTAGAGGGGGTCGGCTTTCGCCACTGGCCCGCCTCCCACCACCGGCAGCACAACGTTCCCAACCTGCGATAGCGCCGCCGTCAGGTCAGCATCGCCCGGCGCCGGATCGGCGAAGAGCACGTCGTAAACTATGGCGGTAGCCCCTGCCTCATGGAGGTTTCGGATCGCCGCCGCGTGGAGAGAGCGGTCCCAATCGCCGAGCCTGCCGTGCTCAGCCAGCGCTTCGTCATCAATGGCCACCAGGACAATGCTCGGCGACGCCCCTTCGCGACTGAAGAGGCGATCAGAAGCGAAACGCTGGAGATCCTCCAGCGGC
>JAUYDU010000288.1 GCA_030691665.1 Chloroflexota bacterium | reverse complement strand
ACGGAGGCGAAGGGCAGGTCGGCCAGAAGCCTGACGACCCTCACCAGGTAGGCGACGGCCGGCCAGGTCAGCCAGCCGAGGAAAGGACCCAGGGCGGGGGTGATCAGCCCGCCGATGGCTGTCAGGGCGGCGCTGATCATGATCAGGGGGAAGGCGGGCACGGTCAGCAGGTTGGCGGGAATGGCCACCAGGGAGATCGAGTGGAAGTTCACGGCGGTGATGGGCAGGGTGAAGGCGATGGCCGCCACGGTGACCGCCAGCAGCTCGATAGCGCCTCGCAGGGGGCCCGCCAGGTCCGGGCCCCCGCCAGAGGCGGGCAGGGCCTCCTCGATGCGCGCCCGCAGCGCCGGCGAGAAGACGACCAGGCCCAGGGTGGAGGCGAAGCTGAGCTGAAAGGAGATGTCCTTCACCAGCAGCGGGTCGTAGGCGGTCATGCCTGCACCGGCCAGGGCCAGTCCCTGGAGGGCGCTGCTCTGGCGGCCGAGGGCGGTGGCCACCACGTACAGGCCGCCCATCACCGCCGCTCGCTGCACCGACGCCTGCCCGCCGACCAGCAGCGAGTAGGCGATGATCGCCAGCAGGGCCAGCCAGGCGGCGGGCCGGCGGCCGATGAGCCAGGCGAGAGCGCCGATGAACAGGCCGGCCACCAGCGTCACGTTGTAGCCTGAGACGGCGACGAGGTGGGAGGTGTTGGTATCGCTCAGGTCCTGGCTCAGGTCTGGGGGCAGGGAAGTTCGCCGCCCCAGGAGGATGCCCTGGGCCAGGGACGCCTCGGGCTGGGGCAGGGCGTCCTCCAGGGCCGAGGCGAGTTCGTCCCGCAGGTCGTATATCCAGGCGCGAACGGGATTGCCCTGGTCGCTGGCTATCAGGAAGGTCTTGGGGTAGGCGATGAGGGAGCCGACGCCCTGACGCGCCAGGTAGTCGCGATAGTTGAAGTCCTCGAACTCCGGCGGCGTCTCCAGCTTGCCTTCGATCTCCAGCAGGTCGCCGTACTGGTAGCGGGGGAAGAGACCGCTGCGCATCAGGATGCCGCCGGAGGTCTCTTGCCAGCGGCCGTCTCCTCCAGAGGCGGATCCGCCTTCGGCGGAGGCCCCCGCCAGAGGCGGGTTCGCCTCAGGCGAAAGCACCTGGCGAGCCGACAGCCGCAGCCGGAGGGAGCTGCCCCGCTCGTCCGGCTCGCCCGAAACGAGGGCTCGGAAGCGCAGGGCAGGGCCGTCGTTGTAGCGGGCGATCCCCTGAGGCTCGGCCGAGGGCAGGCTGGACTGGTAGAGCCAGGCTCCGCCCACCAGCAGCACGGCGCCCAAGGCGGCCCACAGGAGGGCCAATCGGGAGCGCCGGCTGAGGAGAGGGGGGACGAAGGCGAGGACAGCGCTGGCAGCTACGGCCCAGGGGTTGCCGCCGGCAAGGGCGGCGGCGCCCATCCCCAGCAGCCAGCACAGCGCCAGATAGCCCAGGATCATGGGCCTACGGTAATCAAGTCTCTGATCTGCTCGTACACCGACTGGGGGATGAGCTTGCGCTCCACGAGCTCCTCCGGCCGCGAGAAGGGGCCGTCCTGGGCGCGCGAGTCGACGATCTTCTGGGAGCGGACGGCCCCGAGCCCCGGCAGGGTGTCCAGAACAGAGGCGGGCGCGCTGTTGACGTTGGTCCTCTGATCTTGCGAGGCGGTGGACGACGACCCGCTGCTCTCTCCCAGGCGGGGCACCAGCACCTGGTCCTCGTCGTGGAGGCGGCGGGCGAGGTTGACGGTCTCCAGGTCGGCGTCGGCGCTGGGGCCGCCGGCAGCCTCGACGGCGTCGATCCAGCGGTCGCCGTCCTTGAGGTAGTACACGCCAGGCTGGCTCACTGCCCCGGCCACGTAGACCTGGATGGCGATGGCAGGCGTTTCATCCAGGCGAATCTCCAGCGGCCGCGGCCCCTGGAGCTGCCTATCGACCAGGACGCCGATACCGATGAGGAGAGGTACGGCCGCCAGGGCGACAACCAGCCAGCGATAGCGCTCCAGCCAAGCGAGCAACGGCTGCTCCTAGCAGGGAATGCGATATCGGAAGGATGGTCTTGATTCCCGCAATATAGGGCGCGGCCGCGGTCAAGTCAAGCTACTGTATTCGTTCGCTACCTTCCGTGCACTTTCGCCTTACTGGTAACGCGTGAGGTGTCAACTTAGTGGAAGAAGGCGCCAGGCTACCCTTCGGGCAGGCGTCACCTCACTTTGCTGACGGAGACGCAGCAGGGCCATGCCAGCCTCTGCCGCCTCCTCTCCTGCGCTCACCTGAATAGCCCGCGGCGGCCAGCCTTCGAAGGGTTCGCAGGATCAGGGGCGGCAGCTGCTGCGCCGAGCAGGCCTACTGCATTGGAGACCCAGGCAAGGGCGTGAGGGCCTGGACGACGTTGCCGTCTATGTGGTTGCCCCCTTCGCGCTGCGTCGCCTGGAAGTCCGCGTCCGCTTGGAGCCTCTGGATCAGGTCTCCCCAGGCCGCAAAGTCTCGGAGCGACACGAGGTAAACAACGACATTCCCTTCGCCGGCCACGGCCCCGAATGCTCCGAGGAACTTCACGCCGTACTTCTCGTAGATGGGGATCACCTTTTGGGCCAATGCCAGGTATTCCTGGACATGCCCCGGTTTGATTCGGACCGTGTTCGTGGCGTAGAGCGCCATGTGCCTCCTCCTTTCATCGTCTCTGAACTAGTTCCGAATAGCCGCCGCGGTATGGTAAGCTCTCAGTTTACATATCGGGGAAAATTTGTCAAGGGTTTCGCTCGCAATTGTCGAAAAAAGCTACCGAAGAGGCCGATGAGCAGGGGTAGAGCCGTCAGGCCGGCTGCCAGCCAGGTGAGCAAGAGGCGTTCTCGCGGCACAGGAGCTTGTTTCCTGACGCCCGGAAATATAGGCAGTTGGTCGCCGCCCGTCAAGGGGCCGACGGGGCATGGGCGGCGGGCCTAGGGGGAGACCGGGCTCATGGCGGCGGCGATCTGCTGGAGCTCTTCCGTGCTCACCCGCTCGACGGCGATCTTGTGGGTGAATCCGTCGGGGGAGCGAGCCAGGATCGCTCGTTCGAAGAGGCTTCCCTGGAAGCCGTCGTAGGAGGCCTCGCCCAGGAGCTTCTGTCCAGAGGTCTGCGGCTCGCTGATCGCCGATAGGCCGGGCCGGCCCTGGATGAACTCCACTTTCCCTTCGGGATCGTCGCGCTTGAAAACGGCCCGCAAGGCGCCCGGCCCGTCGGGCGGCCCGACGGCGCCGGCGACCTCGCCGAACTGGATGTCATCCAGCGTGAACCCTTCGGGCAGGAAGGTCGGGCAGAACACCTTGAAGGAGGCCGATTGCTGGATATCCTGGAACCGCTGGGTGGAGTCAGCGGCGCAGACAGCAGGCTCCCCAGATGGGCTGGCGATGGCGAAGGGGGTCGGCGACAGGGTAGGGCTGGCTGGCGTGGTGGGCGTGGCAGTGGAGGTGGCCTCCTCCTCCTGTCCACAGGCGGCCAGGGCGATGAGCAGCAAGCCTGCGAGAGCGATGGGAAGCCT
>JAUYDU010000255.1 GCA_030691665.1 Chloroflexota bacterium | reverse complement strand
TCCTGGGGGAAGCCGTAGTTCCAGGCCTCCTCGAACATGGTGAACGTCCAGCCCTGCGTCCGCGGCGCCTTCTCCAGGGCGTAGCCGTAGCCTGGCTCGCTGAAGGTGACCAGCGAGCTTCCCCGTAGCAGGTCGGCCACGGTCAGCCCCTGCGAGCCGTAGATCTCCGCCCGGTCGTCCACGCCGCCGGTGCGGGCCCAGGAGTTCTCGGCCACCGCCACCATCCCGCCCGCAAAGCGCAGGACGCACAGGCTGTGGTCCTCGCCCCGCGTGCGCCCGCCGTGCACGTGGGTGCCCAGCTCGGCGTACACGCTCTCCACCGGCGCGTTGCCGTACACCCAGCGGGCGAACTGGATGGAGTGGCAGCCCATGTCCATCAGCACGCCCCCGCCCGACTGCTCCACGTCCCAGAACCAGTCGGAGTGAGGCCCGTAGTGGCACTCGAGCTGGCGCACGTAGTACACCCGGCCCAGGGCGCCCTCGTCGGCCAGCGCCTTGGCCCGCACGTACTTGGGGGCGAAGCACAGCTCCTCGGCGTACATCAGCTTGACGCCCGCCCGGCGGCAGGCCTCGATCATCTCGTCGCACTCCTCCAGGTTCATCGCCATCGGCTTCTCGCATACCACGTGCTTGCCGGCCTGGGCTGCCTCGACCGTCACCTGGCGATGCAGGTTGTTGGGGCAGGCGATGGTGATCAGGTCGATGTCGTCCCGCGCCAGGATGCGCCGGTAGTCCGTGTAGGCGTGGGAGATGGCGTGCTCCTCGGCGAACGCCCGGGCGTGGGCCTCGGTGGGCGAGGCCACCGCCACCACCTGGGCCTGGGGCACCGCCTTCAGCGCCTCGGCGTGCAGGCCGGCCACGAACCCCGAGCCGATGATGCCGATGCGAATCATACTCTAGTCAGCGGATGGAGAACGGATAAACGGATCATTCGCTCTTTGGCCTCCAGACATAGCGGGATATACGGTCACGCCAGGCGTCCAGTTTGCGTGGCGGGAAGATGCGTCGATACTGCAAACGTTTGCGACCAAAGTTCAACAGGATCCCGACGGGCAGGCCTGTAGCGGCGAGATACGTTATGACCTGAGCGACCTCTTCATCTGTCAAAAGGTGCGAGAAGGCCTTCTCCTCAACGACGACAGAGCCCTCGACCAGGTGGTCAAGGTAGAGGAGCCCGACGCTGGCACCATCGAGGAATATCTCGACCGGCTTCTCCTCTTCGAAGCTTAAACTCGCCTTTTCCAGTTCCAGCGAAAGTGCGTGGTGATAGGCACTCTCTTTTAGCCCCGGTCCCAAAGCGTTGTGTACAGCCATGGCAGCGCCGATCACCTTGAAGGTGATATCCTCGAAGGGGCCTTCCACTCTCATCCGTTTATCCGCTCGCGTATCCGTTGGCGAGTCCTACCCCCCGTACGCCTCCGCCACCTTCCCGATGGCCGCCGCCACGTCGTCCAGGTCGCGCTCGCTCACCGTCGGGTGCACCAGCAGGATGAACAGCTCGCCCGCCAGCCGTTCGGCCACCGGGCAGCTCACGTCGCCGTAGCCCAGCTTCTGGAACACCGGCTGACGGTGCAGCGGCGTCGGGTAGCGGCGGGAGATGGGCACCCCCTCGGCGGCCACCGCCGCCACGAACCGCTCGATGTCCACCGACACGCCCTGAGCCTGTCGAAGGTCCGTCCGTAGGCGGCAGATGTACTTGTAGTAGCTGTGCACGGCGTAGGGCGCCACGTACGGCGGCACCACCGCTGGCACCTCCTTCAGGCGCTCCGTCAGGTAGGCGGCGTTGCGGCGGCGGGCCTCCAGGTACTCCTCCAGGCGGCGGAGCTGCACCAGCCCCACCGCCGCCTGCATCGCCGGCATCCGGTAGTTGTAGCCCAGCACCAGGTGATAGTACCGCCGCTCCCCCGCGATCGGCCCCTCGCCGTGGCTGCGGATCATCCGCAGCCTGGCCGCCAGCTCATCGTCGTCGGTGATGACGGCGCCCCCTTCGCCGCCGCTGGTCATGATCTTGTCCTCCCAGAAGCTAAAGCAACCCATCCGCCCGATGGTGCCCACCTTGCGCCCCTGGTACAGCGCCCCGTGGGCCTGGGCGGCGTCCTCGACCACCACCAGGCCTCGGTCCTGAGCTAGTCGAAGGATGCCGTCCATCGCCGCCGGGTGGCCGTTGAGGTGCACGGCGATGATCGCCTTGGTGCGGGGCGTCAGCAGCGGCTCGATCGTCTCCCGGCTGACGTTGAAGGTGTCGGCCTCGACGTCCGCGAACACGGGCACCGCCCCCTGGTGGAGGATGGGCGTGGCCGAGGCGATGAAGGTGTGCGTCGGTACGATCACCTCGTCGCCTGCGCTGATGCCCGCCGCGGCCAGGGCCAGGTGGATGGCGGTGGTGCCCGAACTGGCGGCTACACAGTGCTTGATCCCATGGTAGCGGGCGAACTCGGCCTCGAACTGGGCCACCGTCCCGCCCGTCAGCGAAGTCAGCCGGCCGGAGCGCAGGACCTCGCCCACCGCCTGCTCGTCCTCCTCGCCCAGCACCGGCCAGGGGGGATAGGGAGCCCGCCGCACAGGCTCGCCCCCTTCGATGGCTAGGCGCGAAGACATGACTCTTCCCCTGGCGAATGGCCCATGGCTGCTCCCTCCGTGCTTCCGAAGTCGGCGGTTGCTGGCGTGTGCCTAACGCCCAGATTATATGCCAGCCTGGAATACTTTCAAGCCGCCGCTCGACCAAGGTAGCGTGTCATCGATTCATGATCTATTCCGTAGGTCGGGGCCCCAGCCCCGACCTCGGTTTGCGGGGAGAGGCAGGGCTGGGGCCCTGCCCTACGCCATAAGCAAATGGAACGTCGCGCTCGACCCATCGCTCGAGGTTAAGAACCGGTAAAGGCGAGTGGAGAAACGGTGGAGAAAGGCGGCTTTCACCGAGTGTTAACTGACATAACGATGTCTGCCCCCTTATGTTGATGTTGGAGTTGCGGAACAGCAGCGTCCGCGATGACCGATGCCGACAGCAAGGGTTCTGTGGCTAACCCGGCTGGCGGCACGGGCCGGCCTGGCGTGCTGCCTCGTCCTGGCTCTCCTCTGGACGGCCAAGATCGCCCTGTCCATTGGCGGTCCTGTCGCCTCCCACTGGGAGCAGGAACCCGATCCTATTCCCCCGAGCTTCTTCCAGTGGTTCCCCCTCTACGACAACGAGATCTCCTTCTGCCTCGAGGACAGGGCGGGGGTGGGGGTCAGCGACGCCTGGGTGCAGGACAACCTCTCCCTCCGCTGGGGGGTCAGCTCCCGACCCTGGTGCGAACCGGGGGCGGAGCCCGACCTGCGCGTCATCATCGAGGACCTGGGCAGCCCGCAACCGGCTGGCTGGAGCCGCGTGGATGTGCCATCCGGCCAGTGGGGCTGGCTCTCCTGGCGCTTCTATCAGCACTGCGAGGTTACCGTCAACGCCTCGACCTTCTGGCAGAGAGATGACTACGTCTGGCCGGGCACCTCTACCTGGCTGCCGGACGTCCCCGAAAAGACCCTAACCCACGAGTTCGGCCACTGCACTGGCTTGCAGCACCGCGACGAGCCCGACTATCAAGGGGCGATGTACCCGATGATGCTCTACTACCCCACCGAGGAAGAGGTGGCTTCCCTGCATCGGGACTATGATCCTTGGCGCTTCTACCGAGCAATGGCGCCCATCGCCTGGGTTTTGCGTATAGCAGCCTAACAACAGGGGGTGCGGTAGAGTTCCCGCCTTGTCCGCTTTGCGGACTCTCCACCAGAGGCAGAGTCCGC
>JAUYDU010000204.1 GCA_030691665.1 Chloroflexota bacterium | reverse complement strand
GGGCAGAACGTCCGCGGTTCCCCGCGGGGCTTTGTACAGGGGTGCCATCGCAGACCTGAGCATACAGAACGGGCCTAGCCTCTGTAAAGGCGAAGGGGTGACTGGCTCAGGTGTGGCGGGCGGGGGTCGGCCTGCGGGTTGTTGGCCATGAACAATTTAGTTGATCTCTGCGGGTTGAAACCCGCAGCTTCCCTCCAAGCCGCGGATTTCAATCCGCGGGGAAATCTATTTTGTTTAAGACCATCAGGCGGGGGTGGAGAAGCAACTCACCGATTGTGAACGAGCCGCGTGAGCCGGCCCGGCGTGACGCGAATCTGGCTAAATGCTAAACTAAGGTATGCCGAGGATTGAAGATAAGGAAGCGGTGGACGCCAGCGAGCTTCTTGCCAAAGCCAGGGAGTATCTACCCCCCAAGGGGGTCTCCCTCATCGAGGCCGCCTACGATTTCGCTGCCGAGAGCCACGCCGGCCAGTTGCGGCTCTCCGGCGACCCGGTCATCACCCACCCCCTCCACGCGGCCCTGACCGTCGCTGATCTCCAGTTGGACGCCGACGCTGTGGCGGCTGCTCTCCTCCACGACGTGCCGGAGGACTGCGGTGTGGCCAATGATGTCCTGGAGAAGCGATTCGGGCCCCAGGTGGCCAAGCTGGTGGACGGGGTCACCAAGCTGGGCCAGATCCCCTGGCAGGCCCCCGAACGGCGTCGGGGCGAGCAGGAGATGCAGGCGGAGAACCTGCGCAAGATGTTCCTGGCCATGGCCGAAGACCTGCGGGTGGTGATCATCAAGCTGGCCGATCGCCTCCACAACATGCAAACGCTCGATCCCTTGCCTGCCGAGGACCGCCGCCGCATCTCTCAGGAAACGCGGGAGATCTACGCGCCCCTGGCCAGCCGCCTGGGCATCTGGCAGCTCAAGTGGCAACTGGAGGACCTGGCTTTCCGCTACCTGGAGCCCGAGCCCTATTTCCACATCGCCCACATGCTGGACGCCCGCCGTTCGACCCGCGAGCGGTATATCGCTCAAGTGGAGGGGATCATCCGCCAGGAGCTGGTCAAGCAGGGGATCGCGGCCGACGTGCGGGGGCGGCCCAAGCACATCTATAGCATCCATCAGAAGATGGAGAAGTACGACGCTGAGGGCAAGAGCTTCAACGAGATCTACGACCTACTAGCAGTCCGCATCCTGGTGGACACGGTGACTGACTGCTACAACGCCCTGGGGACGGTGCATCAGCTCTGGCGGCCTCTGCCGGGCACCTTCGATGACTACATCGCTAATCCCAAGGAGAGCATGTACCAGTCGCTCCACACCACCGTGATGTGCCTGGGGGCCCGCCCGCTGGAGGTGCAGATCCGCACTCGTGAGATGCATCAGAGGGCCGAATATGGGGTGGCCGCCCACTGGCGCTACAAGGAGGGCGGCAAACGGGACACTCACTATGAGGAGCGCCTGGCTTGGCTGCGCCAGCTCCTCGACTGGCAGCGAGATCTCTCGGGGGCGGAGGAACTAGTGGAGGCGGTGAAGACCGATATCTTCCGCGACCAGGTGTTCGTCTTTACCCCCAAGGGCGAGGTCAAGGACCTGCCGGCCGGCGCCACGCCTATCGACTTCGCCTATCGCATCCACACTGATTTGGGCCATACCTGCATCGGGGCCAAGGTGAACGGCCGCCTGGTGCCCCTCAGTCGCCCGCTGGAGAACGGCGATGTGGTGGAGATCATGGCCAGCAAGAGCTCCCACGGCCCCTCGCGCGACTGGCTGAACCCCAATCTGGGCTACAGCCGCACCAGCCACGCCCGCGACAAGATCCGCCAGTGGTTCAAGAAGCTGGAGCGGGCGGAGAATATCGCCCGCGGCCGCGAGATGGTGGAGAAGGAGCTACGCCGCTTGGGTGTGAGCCTGCCCGAGGTGGAGGAGGAGCTGTTGCGGGTCCTGAGATACGACGACCTGGACGACCTGCTCCAGGCGGTGGGCTACGGCGGCGTCGGGACCCACCAGATCGCCAAGAAGCTGGCGCCTTTGCTTCAGCCCGAAGAGGTTGCCACCCTGCCCACCGAGGTCGCCCCCAGGAAAGCGGCTGCTATCCCCAGCGTGAGCGTTCTGGGTACGGGCGACCTGCTCACCCGCATAGCCCGCTGCTGCAATCCCGTCCCCGGCGACGAGATCATCGGCTATGTGACCCGCGGCGAAGGGGTGACGGTGCACCGCCGCGACTGCCACAATGTGATCCACCAGGACGAAAGGGAGCGGCTCGTCGATGTGGAATGGGGGCGGCGGGGCCAGCACTACCCGGTGGCCGTCCACATCGAGGCCTGGGACCGGGTGGGGCTCCTGCGCGACGTCAGCACCATGGTGGCCGAGGATAAGGTGAACATGGTGGGCGTCCACACCGAGGAGCACGACGACGGCACTATCTCGATTCTAGCTACCCTGGAGACCAGCGGCATCGAGCAGCTCACCCGCCTCCTGAGCAAGCTGGAGATGGTGCGGGGCGTCATGTCTGTGAGCCGGCGGCTGGAGGGGGCGCCCAAGCGGGCGTAGGGAGCATGCTCGCTGCCCGAAAGGCGCGTGTTATCCTGTCCGCTGGCAGCGGCTAGCGCACTGGGCGCCAGCCTTCGAACGACAGATCGACTGCGACCTGGGGGATCGTGACGCCTGGCGGAAGCTGAATTCTGGCCGACGGCGGCATGCCCGCAGTTGGCGGACCGGCCGGAAGCCTCCTCACGCTGCCCTCGGAGATGAACACGTCAGTGTGACTGGCGGACTCGATGAAGGCGCGTTCAATGAGGATAGGGCTGCTGTCCGCGCTGCCAAGGATGACGTCCGGATTGAATGGGTCAAACATATTTAGGTCTTCGACGTAGGCGTCGAACAACGACCACATGGCCCGGTCAAGCGCCGGAGAAGGCGCGGCTACCTTGAGCCCGATCTGCGCGGCCTCGCGGCGACTGATCATGTGACCGTGAGAGTACAGCTTCTCGGCCAATGTGGCTACGATCTCGTCTATCTTCTCGTTCTCTGCTTCTCCCATATGGAGTTCGAGCAGATTGTGGGCGAGCTGGCGGATCTGG
>JAUYDU010000181.1 GCA_030691665.1 Chloroflexota bacterium | reverse complement strand
TCCCGCCTCATAATGCTCTCAGTACACTCGTCCTCGGAGTTGAAGCAGCGGGCCGGCCCCCGGTGTTGCATCATCTTGGGGTCAACCGCCGCCGCCTTGACCACCGCCCCCTCCGGCGCCAGATCGCCGAATAGGACCGCCAGCCCGCCCCGCGGCGAGTGCGGCTCGGCGAAAGGCCGGATTACACCGCGGTCGCGGACCGACGCCTGGGCGATGGTCTCGCCCACCGTCCGGCCCGTGACCGATGGCACCTCCAGGTGTAGAACCGATTCGATCTCCTTCATGACCGCTTGGACGCCGCCCGCCCGCTGCAGGTCCTGCAGGTGGTACGGGCCCGCCGGGCTCAGGCGGCAGAGATGGGGCGTCTGGGCGCTGATGTCGTTGATCAGCGAGAGGGGGAAGTCGGCCTGCGCCTCGTGGGCGATGGCCAGGAAGTGGAGGATGGAGTTGGTGCTCCCTCCCAGGGCCGTATCGACGGCTAGGGCGTTCCAGATGCCCTCCGGAGTGACGACCTGGCGCGGTCGCAGGTCGTTCTCCAGCACCTTCATCACCTGAGCGCCGGCCTGCTTGGCCAGGCGGATGCGGCCGGAGTCCACGGCGGGGATGGTGCCGTTGCCGGGCAGGGCCAGGCCCAGGGCCTCCGTGGCGCAGTTCATGGTGTTGGCGGTGAACATGCCGGCACAGGAGCCGCAGGTGGGGCAGGCCAGCTCTTCCAGCCGCCCCAGCTCCTCCTCCGACAGGTCTCCCTTGGCCACCAGCCCGACCGCCTGAAAAACGGTGGCCAAATCGACCGGCTGGGCATTCCACATGCCGGCCAGCATCGGCCCGCCAGAGACGAAGACGCAGGGGATGTTCACCCGTACCGCCGCCATGAGCATCCCCGGCACGATCTTGTCGCAGTTGGGGATGAAGACCAGGGCATCGAAGGCGTGAGCGATCGCCATGCACTCGACGGCGTCGGCGATGACCTCGCGGCTGGCCAGGCTGTAGCGCATGCCGATGTGGCCCATGGCGATGCCGTCGTCCACGCCGGGTACGTTCACCTCGAAGGGGGTGCCACCAGCGCTGCGCACGCCGGCCTTCACCGCCTCGGCGATCTGGCGCAGGTGGGTGTGGCCGGGGATGATCTCGTTGTAGCTGTTGATTACGCCGACGAACGGCTGGCTCATCTCCTCGTCGGTGATCCCCAGCGCCCGCAAGAGCGAGCGATGGGGCGCTCGCTCCACGCCCTTCTTCACGCTATCGCTGCGCATCGGTCTGCTGGCCATGGCCTCTCCTTCTAGCTATTCTGCCCCCACCGATAGCAAATCCCGTCCCCGAAGGGACGGGATTGAATTCAGAGAATCCGCGGTACCACCCTTCTTCCCCGACAGGCCGATGGCGTGGCGGCTGCCTGCGCCAGAGGCGCACTAGCCTCCGGCTAGAAACAAAAATCCCGCCCCAAAGGGATCCCGCGGGGCGGGACGGTGCCACCCTTCTTCTCCGACCTGTCGGAGCTCTCTGCGCGCTTTAACGGGCGCTCCCGGCTGAACCTACCGGGCGGTCACTCTTACTTGTCGGGCTTTTCTCTCACTACGGCTAGCCCGCCGCCTTTGGGCTCAACGGCTCCGGGGCGAGTTCGAGGCTGCCTTGCTGCCGGGCTCCCACCGCCTCCCGGCTCTCTGTCCCGATACGCTTCTGCTATCGGGATCCCGCTCTGCGGGAAAGCAGCGACCAGCCTCTACTACTCCCCTTCTTCGCCTTTTCTCTTTTCGGATGTGATGGTCATTGTAACAACGAAAAATGACCATGTCAAGGAAAATTACTCAGTCTTTACGGTCGAAATTCTCCGTTGTGTCTTGGCAAGGGTCTGTCCTGGGCCTGTCGAAGGGGGTAGCGACTCTTGCGGGCGACGATGTCCCAGGCATCGACCAGCAGGCGCAGGGGCCCCACCATCTCCAGGAAGCCGGTGCAGGTGAGCTCGCCGCGGACGATGCGGCAGAAGACCTGCCAGAAACGGCGGCTGTAGTGGAGGGCGAACATGTAGGGGGCCGGCGCATAGTGGAAGATGTCCTGGAGCTTCCGCGAGGCGATGAGCTCGGGCATGATCTGGCGATCCACGGCTGCCTGATAGGGCGAGAGGTCGGCCGCCTGCTCCGCCAGGTAGGCCACGATGGCCTCGGCGGCCAGGCGAGCGCTGAGGAAGGCGTGGTGGATGCCCTCGCCGGAGAGGGGGTCGACCAGGCCGGCGGCGTCGCCTAGCGTGAGGACGGGCCCGCGGGCGATGGGGGAGCCGGGGCGGCGGATGGGCAGGTGGTGGCCCCGCAGGTCGCGCAGGCTGTCGGGGCGCAGGCCATAGCGCTGGCAGAGGGCAGCCAGGCGCTCACGCAGGTGGGGCGCGAACCAGCGCCAGGCGCCCACCCCCACGTTCAGGTGATCGCTCTTGGGGAAGACCCAGCCGTAGCCGCCGGGCAGGTCGCCCAGGTCTAGGGCCACCGTATCCTGCCAGTGTTTGCACAGGCTCTTTGCCAACGGTGCCCTTCCCTCCAGGGCCACCGCCAGGTCCACTCGCGGGGCCGTGCCTGTGCTGCGGCCGACGATGCTGTTGGCACCGTCGGCGCCGGCCAGGGCGCGGGCGGTGTAGTGCCCCCTGTCCGTGCGGACGGTGACCAGCGCGTCCGCTGCCTCCACTGCCTGCACGGGCTCGCCGTCGTGGAACCGGGCGCCGGCGGCCGCCGCTTGCTCGGCCAGGAAGAGGTCGAGGCGGCGGCGCTGGGTCAT
>JAUYDU010000100.1 GCA_030691665.1 Chloroflexota bacterium | reverse complement strand
AAGGTCTACGCCAAGGGACGACAGCGGGTGGGAGATGTCTGAAATGGACGAGCAGCTTGCACGCGAATACGGAGAGGCGGCACGGCAGGTAGTGAAAACGAACATAGGCGAGTCGCGCTACAACCAGATCTGCGACCGGCTCCACCTCAGTCAGAGGGACCGTCGGGTGCTGGAGGAACTGATGGCGAGCTGGCGACCCGACTACGACGTCCAGTATATCGTGGATTTGTGCCAGCAGTACCAAGAACGCTGCAACGTGACGCGGGTCATGACGGCGTGGCGACAGATAACCGGCGAAGCAGCCGAGATCAGCACACGCCGGCGTTTTGTGGAGTTTGGAGAGAACAACTAACCCGACAGGGGGCGTGATGACGACGATCTGCAAGCTGTGCAAGAGGGTGGTCGGCGTGGATGCCGACGAAGTGACCGAGTGGGTAGTGTGCCAGGGCTGTACGCAGGCGCGGGACATCCCAGGGCGGGAGATGATGACCGGGGCGAGGAACCCCCTTGGTGGCGGATACGCTGGAGAGGTGCTGGGCGCCGACGTCGTGCGTTGTCCGATATGCGATGAGAGTTGGGCGGTGGTCACCGAGCCGGGGCAACGGGTGCAGCCTTGCCCGGAGTGTCTGCGCGTTTACACGGTAGCGCAGCTGAACGGCAGTTTCAGGGCATTCGATTCCTCCGGCCAGGAGGTTCCGCTGCCTGTCAGGCGGCAAGCTAGCTAAAGCCGACCCCGCCCCGGCCGATACGCACCGAGGCGGTAGCGCCAGGGCCAGTTCCCCACCGTCGGGTGTGGCACGGGGTTCACGCCGTTTGGCTGTCTAGGTCTGAAAGGATGGACACCGGCGGCTACCAGCTACGTACCCTAGGCAGAAGGCGTGGACGCAGCCGACTTCCAAACGCTCCGCGTCGGGTTATTCAAGCCAAACGCCATCTTTGTAGACTCTGCCTGTATCGGTATCAACGACGCTCCCGTCTTCAAGCAACAGGAAACGAGGTTCAGGGTACTCCGTCCGATGCCTGGAGCATAACGTCCACGTTTGATCCCTTCTGGCGACTGCAACTCCGCAAATCGGACAAACCATTCATGACCCCTCCCCAACGGCGATTGGCACGCGTAGCTATCAAACCTACCACCTAGCCTCCCGCTCTGTCAACTGAGGGAATCGACCCATAATCCACCACCTCGTTGACGGAAGGGGTGCGGACAGGGACGTGGTGGCACGGAGGGTCAGACAAAGGCCGGCGAGGGGCATCTTGAGGTCCTTGAGCGGCTGTTTTGGCGGGTTGGGAGGGGGGAAAGGCCTCGCAATCGCGTAAACTGCGCAAAGCGCTGCCCCCAGAACCCCAGGTTCCGCTGTTCGGCGGAGGGCTTCACCGGCTCAGCTGGGTGGGGCTTGGGCCCACGCCAGCATTCGCTTGCGGCTTTGTACCAGGAGCGAGAAGGCTCGATGCCCCTCGGCCACCTGGAGCAGGAGTTGGCCTCCGTGGCGCACCACCCGGCCCGGTAGGGAGATGAGGCCGAAGCGCACCGCCTTGAGCCGCTTGCCCCACCATCCCGTCTCCAGGATTAGGCGCTCCATAGCTTGATGGAGGTTGAAGGCGAGGAGCATAATTGCCCACCAGCCGGCATTCTCTCCGAAGTCCTGGGAGGGGAGCTTGCCGCCAGCCAAGTCCTCTTTCATGATGGCATGAGCCTCTTCACTTTTCCCGCACCGCTGGCGGTACCACCAGATGACCTGATCTCCCGGGAGGTCCCGGTTGGTCACCACGCCGGTCACCTTGTATCGTCGGCCCTCGCCCAACACCACAGGGGAGAAGGGCAGTTGCTCTTCCATTCCCGGCAGCACCTGCTGCCGCACCGGCTCGCGAACTGCCAGATAGCGGTACTCGGGACTCCCCTGGCGGTGCCCTACCCAATTGGGGACGAAGCACACCTCCGCCCATTTCTGCTCCGCCGATTGCCGGCTCCCCCGCTCCCTCCCGCTGCAGAGGCTGCCACGCCTCCTCCGGCACCTCCCGCACGGCCTGCCGGAAGGCCTCCGTCACATCCACCCCCACAGCGAACTGGATGACCCCGAACCGCTGGTCCTTCCCCTCAGCGCAGAACCGGAGCAACTCCTGCTGATACCCCGCCGTGTCCGAGCGCATCAGCACGTCCTCCACCCCAGAGGGCAGCAGACCCAGGGCCTGCTCAAGCACCCTCCGCTGCTCATGCCCTGCGGGGACGTTCCCATCGCGAAATTCGCTGTCGACCATTACCCGTTGCTCTGCCCAGTAGGTGTTCAACGGCTGATAGGCCTTGTATCCCTTATAGCTGAACAGGGCCCCCTCTTTCCACGTCTCCACCAGGGTGGCGTCCATGTCCAGGGTAGCTTGGGCTTGCGGCGCCCGCTTCTGTACCAAGGCCACCAGGTCCGCATTCACCTTTCTCAGCCCTTGCAGCGCCCGGTTGGCAGCCGGGATGAACGCCTGGTTCGGCTGTCGCCTCTTCTCCTCCTCCGCATCATGAAAACCGGCCAGGCACCGGAACGTGGCCGACTCCGACGGCACCGAGCGCCGCTGCTCCTTCCGCCATCGCCCTTCTAACTCCCTCCGCCTCAGTCCCTGGCTCTCCACCTTCCGCAGGACCGCGCAAAACCCCTCGTCCTTCTCCAGAACTTCCAGGTCCTGCACCGCCTCTCCTCCCGCCAGGTTCAACATCACCAGAGCCATCACCATCTGCTCGTCGGTCCACCCCTGCCCCTCTCTCCGGAGCCCCACATGCTTCCGGATGGACTCGGGCAGCCCGGCTGTCTCCGCCAACTCCAAGTACAGGGGCAGTCCGGCGAGGGCCGTCATCCCCGGGCCCTGTCTCGCTTGCACATACTGGAAAGGAAGCACGCCCTGGCGCATAATAGCTTCACCTCGTTGGTGATGTCTCTGTTTTGCTACAGACATCATAGCCCCTCTTATGAGGGACGCCAACGAGGTCTCTTTATGAGTTTTGATGGTGGATTATGGTCGACCGTAAACGTCTCATGACCGGTGGGTGAGACAGGAAGAGGAAAGGCAAGATCTCGAGCGGATAAGGAGCTTTCCCCCTCGAGATCTTGCCATCTCTATCTTTGCGCTTTCCCAAGGGGGGGCTATGCAGCCAGGAGAGCCTCCACATGCTCCACGCTGTGGCCCTGGACGAACTGGTGGCGGAGCCACTCCCAAGAGGAGGCGGTGCTGAACCCGTTGCTGAGAGCGGAGAGCGTCGCCCAGGGTGGCCCCAGCCCGGCCCTGGGCGACCAGCCCGGCCCGCACCTCGTCCAGGTTAGAGGAAGCAGCAGGCGACCAGGTGCCAGAAGCGCACCACCGCCTCCACCGAAGTGAGCTGATAGTGGTCCAGGCCCAGG
>JAUYDU010000423.1 GCA_030691665.1 Chloroflexota bacterium | reverse complement strand
GATCACTATCAGCGACGCGCCGCCGATCAGCCGCCGGATCGCCCTCATCTACCGCAAAAACCGCAAGCTGGCCCGCACCGTCCAGGCCTTCCTGGAGGTGCTCAAGTCCATGTACCAGATGGAGATTCCGGCGGCCTAGGGCCGCCTAGACTCTGCGATCGTGGCCGGGGAACGGCTAGTCATCGGCTTCGACCGCAAGAAGCTGGAAGAAGCGCTGCGCTAGCTCCGCCGCTACCCCACCGCCGCCGCTATCGCCTTCAGGCGGTCCACGTTCTCTTTGTCCGGCCCCTCGGGCTTTTTGCCCTCCTTGGGGAAGCCCGGCACCTCCAGCAGGAACGGCAGGTCGCGGAAGGCAGGGTGGGCCATGATCACCTGGAACCCCTGGCGGCCAATGTGCCCCTCGCCGATGTTCTCGTGGCGATCGACGCCGCCCCCCAGGGGGCATTTGGAGTCGTTGGCGTGCACCGCCACCAGGTGGGCCAGCCCCACCTCGCGCTCGAATTCGTCCAGCGTCGCCGCCAGCCCCTCCGCCGTCGCCACCTGATAGCCGGCAGCGAAGGCGTGCTGGGTGTCCAGGCACACCTTCAGGCGCGAGCTGACCACCTCCCCCATGATGGCGCTCAGCTCGCTGAAGCGAGAGCCGACGCTGTCGCCCATGCCGGCACTGTTCTCCAGAATGAGCCAGGTGTCGTCGGGTGTTTCCGCTAGCACGTGGCGGATCGACTCCACGATCTGGCCGAAGACCTGGGCGAAGCCCGCCCCGCGGTGGCTGCCGATGTGGAAGATGACCCCCTTGGCCCCGATCTGCGAGCAGAGCCGCATGTCGTGGATGAGGGCGTCGCGGCTCTTGATCAGGTTGTCGGGGTTGGAGGTGGCTAGGTTCACCAGGTAGACGCCGTGGAGGAACACCGGCCAGATGTCGGCCGCCGCAGCACTCGCCCGAAAGGCGTCTGCTTCCGCCTGGGCGTAGGCCTTCCGCCGCCAGCTCTGGGGGGCGGCCCCGAAGATCTGGATTGCCTCCGCCCCCATCGCCTGCGCCCGCTCGATGCCCTTGTCCAGGCCCCCGGCAGTGGAGACGTGCGCCCCGATCCTCATCCTCTCACCTCCGCCAGAGGCGGATGGGCCTCTGGTCTCATCACTCGATATCCTGGGCCACCCGCCGCATGTCGGCGTAAGAGGTCATCATTGCTTCGTCCAGGGTATCCCCTTCGCTTCGCTCAGGGCAAGCTCTTTTGCCCCCTGAGGTGTCAAGGTGTGGCTTGCCCCGGTAGCGTCTCGCCGATTCATGACCTATTTCGTAGGTCGGGGCCCCAGCCCCGACCCCAGTTCGCGGCCCCAGCCCCGACCCCAGTTCGCGGCCCCAGCCCCGACCCCAGTTCGCGGCGATGGGCAAGGCGGGGGCACTGCCCTACATCATGAACAAGCGGAACGCTACCCTCCCCTGCTGGAAGTGGCTTGCCAGGCGCGGAACTTTGTGCTTAGGACTAGAGTGTGAACCGCGCCTTCTTGCCGGCTAGACTTGGCGTCCTGTCGCTGTGCCTTCTGGCGGCCAGCGCCTGTGTGACAGACGATACGGACACCTCCGCCACTTCCGGGCCAGCGACCACCGTTCCCGAGGCCACAGTCACCAGCCCGGCGCGGATCCCCGGCGCCCCTGTTACCGGAGCACCTACCGTGCCCGGCGAGGAAGTGGAGAGGCAGGCAAATACCGCCGTTCGCCGGGTGACCTGGGAAGACGGCACCACCGTCGAAGAGACGATCCCCAAGCTGGTCTTTCGCACCGCCGCCAACCCTGGCGACGGCTATGGCTATCGGGTGGTGGCCGAGTGGCTGGGTAGCGGCAGATGGCTGG
Source organism: Chloroflexota bacterium (assembly GCA_030691665.1). Classification (GTDB taxonomy): domain Bacteria; phylum Chloroflexota; class Dehalococcoidia; order SM23-28-2; family SM23-28-2; genus JAUYDU01. The sequence continues at coordinate 885 of JAUYDU010000423.1, read as the reverse complement.
TCAGTATCGAAATGCAGATCTCCCGCCGTTCCACCACTCCCCCATCCTTGTTCACCGTCCGAGCCGACCTCTATTACCACGAGGAAAGTGGAGAGATGACCGCCGCCAACGGCAGGGCCAAGTTTGCTCTGACGGGGAAGAACCCCTGCTCAACCGCCGAGATAGAGTCCGGTACTTGCCGGCTGGACGACCCGGCGCAGCCCTAGCGCGTCCTCATCCCGCCTACCGCTGCTCCTCCCTATCTGGACTCCCTTGACGGGGCCGTTGTAAAATGAGAGGGTCTGGCTGAGCCTTGGCGGAGAGGGAAGAAGATGTCGGACAGGCTACAGCAAGAGATCGAGGAGATCCTCGGCAAGATCGAGAAGTTCCCTCCTAAGGAGCCCCGCGGGCGCCGCATCCACCGCACCCTGTCCCGCTGGGCCAGCAGCGTCGGGCAGTGGGCCGCCTCCCACCTGCCACACATCACGGTGGGGCGGGTGATGCTGGTGGGCATCGCTCTCATCCTCGCGGCCTACTTTTTCGAGTTCGGCGGCCAATCCATCGCCCGCACGGTGATCGTCGCTGGCCTGGTCCTGTTCGCGGCGGCGTTCATCTTGTCGCTGCGCCGGCGCTACCCCCGGCTGGAGCAACGCTGGCGAGGCCAGCCGGTAGAGATCCATCCCCAGTCGGGCGTTGGCCTGCGGCTGCGCACCTGGTGGGACCGCTGGCGCTCGCGAAGGCGCTCTCACCGGTAGGCGCCGCAAAGCCTTGACCTGTCCCTGGCCGAGCCCATCCCTCCCGCCAAAGGCTCCGCCTCAGGCGGAGGATGCGCCTCCGCTGCAAGCCCGGCTAGCCTTCTTGTGGGTCACAACGCTGATCTGCCTCGCCCTCGCGGCCTGCCAAGGC
>JAUYDU010000005.1 GCA_030691665.1 Chloroflexota bacterium | reverse complement strand
GGCGAAGGCACCGGCTTGGCGCAGCCAAGGGCGGCCGTTGGCGAGGCGGCTCATCGCCGCGTAGACGGCGTAGCCCAGCAGGGCGGTGACGACGCCCATATTGAATACGTTGGCTCCCAGGGCGACCAAGCCGCCGTCCTGAAACATCAGTGCCTGCACGCCAATGACCGATGTCATGACAATGATGGCGGCCCACGGCCCCAACAGGATGGCCGCCAGCGCGCCCCCCAGCAGGTGGCCGGACGTACCCCCAGCGACCGGGAAGTTCATCATCTGGGCGGCGAAGAAGAAGGCGTCCATCACCCCCATTAGGGCGACGGCGCGCTCGTCCAGGGTGCGGTTCGTGCGGCGCACGGCCACGGCCACCGCCGCTGCCGTCAGGACGAAACCAGCGCCAGCCACCGGCGCGCTCAAGAAGCCATCGGGGATGTGCATGGCCGGCGCTTGAATGGATTGAAGGGTCGACGGGTCAAGCATCGCCATGCTGTTGCCCCTTCTTAGCGGCCAGAGCTGGGCCCTCCGGGCGGCACTGTTGGCACAGGCCGAAGATGGCGAAGTGATCGAGATCGGCAGCGAAGCCGTATTTCTCCAGCAGCCGGGGCGCCAGGGGCGCCAGCAGCTCGTGCTCCAGGGCGAAGCTGGCCCCGCACTGGCGGCAGATCAGGTGATGATGGCGTCCCTTGTCCACCAGCTCGTAGCGCACGCACTCGTCGCCCAGGTCCGTCTCGGTGATGAAGCGCAGCTTCTTCAGCAGGTTGAGGGTGCGGTAGACGGTGGATATGTCCACGAAGGGATACTGCTGGCGTACGCGCTGGTGGATCTCCTCGGCGCTCAGGTGGCCCTCGCTGTCGTAGATGATGGCCAGGATCATCATCCGCTGGGGCGTAAGGCGATAGCCTTCCTCCCTGAGCGATTCGGCAATAGTAGCGTGGCCGGTCATTTGTGCAAGAAGTTGCAATTACCTCAAGTTGATTCTAAGAATTATTCTAGACAGTTTCCAGCTCGTTGTCAACCGAGGCGAGGAGTGGCCTCGCCAACAACAATCCCCTGATGCTATACTGCCCCTAAACATGCCTCACATCTCTATCAACGGCCTCGACATTCACTACAAGGAGAAAGGGGCGGGTTTCCCCGTAGTCCTCATCCATGGCTACACGGGCAACCTGCGAGACTGGACCCTCCAGATCCCGCTGCTCACCCAGAAGTATCGCAGCGTATCCCTCGACCTGCGCGGCCACGGCCTCTCCGGCAAGCCGACCCGTCCCGATGACTACACCCTGGAGCTCATGGCCGCCGATGTCCACGGTCTCCTCCAGGCGCTGGACATCTCCGAGTGCTACCTGGCCGGCCACTCCATGGGGGGCGGGGTGGCCCAGGAGTTCGTCCTGCGCCATCCGCAGATGGTGCGGGCCCTCGTCCTGGTCGACACGGCCGCCGATGTGCCCCAGGGCATCCTCTGGCAGGGGCGAGCGCGCCTGGTGGAGCTGGCCCGCACTCAGGGGATGGAGGCCGTATTCGAGGAGAACCTGAAGACTTCGCTACCGGGGCAGCAGTGGGCGGCCGAGAATCCGCAGTTCATCGATCTGTGGCGGCAGCAGTTCCTCATGACGTCGGCGGAGGCCTACATCTACTGCGGCCAGGCCCTCCGCGACCGCCGCCCGCTGCTGGACGAGCTTTCGCAGATCCGCGTGCCCACCCTCATCGTTTGCGGCGCGCTGGACGAGCCCTTTCTGGGGCCGTCCCGCCGCATCCAGGCCAGGATCGCCGGCAGCGAGCTAGTGATCATCGAGGGCAGCGGCCACACGCCTGCGCAGGAGAAGCCCCAGGAGTTCAACCAGGCGCTGCTGTCCTTCCTGGCCCAGGTCGATTCTCGAAGCGCTCAGTAGCCTCGAGATGGCCACCTGGCTGGGCCACGTCATACCCGGTGTGGTGGCGGGCAAGGCGGCTGGCATGGGGCCAGGCGGGATGTTCCTGACCGCCCTTGTTGCCTACTCGCCCGACATCGACCTCCTCATCGGCCTGGCCGTCGAGGGCGACACGGGCGCCTTTCACCGCGCCCCCTGGAGCCATTCGCCGCCGGCGGCGCTCGTGGGAGGAGCCATCGTCTTTCTGGGGACGCTTGTCTTCTATCGCGTCAGGGGGCGGGAAGAGCTGCTCAGGCCTGCTGTCAAGTACGGGTTGCTGACGGCGCTGCTTCTCTTCTCCCACTGGCTCTGGGACTACTGGCTGGTGAACCCCTTCTTTGGGGAGGCGTCAACCCGCGACTTGAACGAGCTGCCCAACCTTCTGCGCGCCGCCGGCCGCCAGCTTGTGAACTTCCTCACCGACTTCCTGATCTACGGAGCCATCTCCCTGGCTGGCTACGTCGTCTACCGATGGGGGCAACGGTGGTATCGGGCGCGACGAGCCGTGGGAGGCGGGCACTCCTAGGCCGGGTGGGCCACTCCCAGAATACGGGGGCTGGACACGCACATAGGTGGGATAGGCACGTGGCCCTGGGAACGGCGAAGGTCTACTATGCGAAACCCAGCCTCCCCGATGGCCGCCGCTATGTCTCGATTGGGGTGGCAGCCGGCCCCGAACCACCGCCAGGCGGGGGTCACGACGTCCTGCATGAAGGCGGCGAGAGGATGGACGAAGCGCACGTGCTCGTAGAAGCGGAACTGGCCGCTGGGCGTCAGGACGCGGCGAATCTCGTGGAGGGAGCGTTGTAGGTCCTCGACCGTGCAGAGCACCAGGGTAGTGATCACCGTATCGAAGGAGGAATCCTCGAAGGGCAACTCCTCGGCTGGCGACTGGTGCAGGTCAACGCTCAAGGCCAGCTCTTGCAGCCGTCGGCGGGCCCGCTCCAGCATGAAGGGGTCGGGCTCGGTGGCCACGACGGCGCTGGCATTCGTCTTCTTGTAGTAGGGGAAATTGGCGCCTGTGCCGACGCCTACCTCCAGGATGCGGCCCCTGGCTCCGCCCACCACATGGGTGCGGATCTCCCTTAGGATTCCGCGCTCCTCGGGAGCCATCATGCGGTCGTAGATGGCAGCGTACCACTTGTGACCTTCAGCCACCGTTCTCCCCTCCCGCAGACGTAGCTGCAAGGCTTCTCCGCCAAAGGCTCCGCCTGGGGCGGAGGATGCGCCTCAGGCGCAAGCCCTGCCTTCGCAAGTGCAGACCTGAAGGTCATTGACCAAATAACTCGACAGCGTCATTCTGAGCGAAGCGAAGAATCTGGGGCTGGGATTGAGCAAACCCCGTGAAGGGCAATCTCGCCCCACACCTCCAGACCCTTCGCTTTGCTCAGGGTGACAAAATAGACCTG
>JAUYDU010000489.1 GCA_030691665.1 Chloroflexota bacterium | reverse complement strand
CCGAAGGCCTCGCAGATGGCCGCCATCTTGTGGCAGCCAGTGATTCCGCCGCGCAGCACGTCAATGCGGCTTATGTCGGAGGCGCGGCGCAAGATCCAGTCAGCCCGGGTGTACAGGCTTCCCGGGGCGATTTCGGGCGAGAGGATGGGTATGTCCAGCTCGGCTGCCAGCTTGACGTATGCCTCGACCCGGTACTCGGACATCGGGTGCTCGAACCAGTAGAAGTTGAGCTTCTCCAGGACGCGGCCCACCTTCAGCGCCTCGGCGTAGGTGCGATAGGTGCCCCACGGGTCGAACATCAGCGCCATGTCGTCGCCCACCGCCTCGCGAGTCATGCGGCAGGCCGCGATGTCGTACTCGACGTGTGAGGGCCGCCCTGGGTCGGGCTTCTTGGTCGCAGGGTCCCAGAAGTAGTACGGGTGAACCTTGTAGGCCTTGTAGCCCTTGCGCTTGCACTCCAGGGCATGCCGCGCGTACACCTCCGGGTCTCCCATGTTGGGGAAGCTGCTGGCGTAGGCCTTCACCTTCTCGCGGCACCCTCCCAACAGCTTGTGCACCGGCACGCCGAAGACGCGACCCTGCAGGTCCCAGAGGGCCATGTCCAGCACGCTCATCAGGTTCTCGGGCAGCAGGTTGGCCGCCCACATCCAGTGCCAGAACCTCTCCCGGTCAAAGGGGTCCTGGCCCAGAACCAGAGACTTGAGCCGCCCCTCCAAGAGCGCCCGCTGCTCGGCGGTCATGCCGTCCTGGTCCCCGTGACCAGAGCCGCCGAAGTAGTACCCCTCGGCGCCCTCGTCAGTGATAACCTTCGTGACGGTCTGCACCACCTTTTCCTCAGGTAAGATGCGACCGTTGCGAAAGGTCTTGCGAGGCACCCAGAACGGGATAACCTGCACATCCACAATCTTCATGCTTTCCTCCTGTCAGGCGCAGTCAAACATCCGGAAGACACCAACCGGCTACTCGTCCCAGGGCAGGCTACTTCACGCTCTCCCTTGGCTCAGGCGGATGGCACGTGAACAGGCCGTCAAGCACTGCCAGGGCTGCGTCCAGCTCCTGCTGGTCCACCGCGTCCATCACCCTCCGCCCGGGCACGCGCATGTAGGTGTTGCTGATAATGCCCCGGCGGAGCAGCACTTCCTTATAGACGGCCACGCCATACAGGCGCTCGCGCTGGTGCAGGGGCAACGTGCGGTGGAAGATGCTGCGCGCCTTCTTCTCATCGCCCGCCTCCAGCGCATTCCATATGGCTGCGTGAACATCGGGTATGTGCGGGCCGGGCATGGTCCCGCAGGATCCCCGGCGGTACTCCTCCAACAGGTAGCCCCCTCCGGACCCACCCATGACCCCCAGGCACACGTCGCCTGCCAATTTGAGGAACGCCTCCATGACGTGGCCCGCCTGGAGCGTCTCCTCCTTCACGTACTTCACATGCTCAAGCTCCCGCACCAGCTTGGCCAGCAGCTCCGCCGATAGGGGCGTCCCCAGTTGGATGTTCTGGACGAAGATGGGGATGCCTACGGCGGCGTTGATGGCGCCGAAGTACTCCTCCACCTGCGCGGGCGAGACGCCCTGGGCCCCCAGGGGCGCCGTGGCGATGACCGCGTCGGCGCCCCACTGCTCGGCGTACCTGGCCAGCTCTGCCGAGTGCTGCGGCGAGGCCCCTGTGACGCCTGCGACGTACGGGATGCGCTGAGCCACCGCCTCCGCCGCCGTGCGGATGACCAGCCGCCGCTCGTCGTCCGATAGGGTGAAGAACTCGCTGCCGAAGACCGGCGCTACAATGCCGTGGGCCCCCGCCAGGATGTTGAACTCGATGACGCGTCGCAGGGCAGGCGCGTCCACGGCCCCACGCTCGTCGAAGGGCGTGACCATGACCGAATAGAGTCCTCGGAACTGCTTCGGTGGCATCTGGGCTCCTTTCACTGCTCTAGCCACGTTGGTATTCCCCAGCGTCGGACTAGATGCAAGCGCCGGTCAGTCTATCACGGGTCAGGCTAGCGGGCTAAGCGGCGCCGAGCTGCCTGAGGCGGGGGTCCAGCTTGTCGCGCAGCCAGTCCCCCAGGAAGTTCATGGACATGACGATGAGGCAGATGGCCGCGCCCGGGAAAACGGTGGCCCACCACGCCGAAGCCACGTAGTCCCGGCCTTCGGACACCATGACGCCCCAGGAAGGCGTGGGGGGTGGTATGCCCGCGCCCAGGAAGCTGAGAGTGGCCTCCGCCAGGATGAGCTGCCCAACTCTGAGGGAGGCGACGACAGCGGCAGTGTTCAGCACTCCAGGGAACATGTGGCGCCACATGAGCCACACAGGTGAGGCGCCGGCGATGCGGGCCAGGGCCACGTAGTCCATCTCCTTCAGAGAGAGCACCTGGCCCCGTATGACTCGGACGAAGGGCGACCACGCCAGCAGCGCCAGCAGCGCCAGCAGGACCGTGAGCGTTTGGCCCATGACCTGGACAACTACAAGCGCCACCATAAGGAACGGCAACGACTGCCATATATCCACCGCTCGAGTGATTATCTCGTCGGTGATACCACCCACATACCCCGCAACGATTCCAAGGGCAGTTCCCACTACAAAGCCGCTCACCATGGACACGACGGCCACCATAATGGTTACCCTGCCACCTAATATCATACGGCTCAGGATGTCCCGCCCAACATGGTCAGTCCCCAGCCAGTGCTGGGCGTCGAAGGGCGGCGCCAGGCGGTACAGGGTATCGCCCTCCACCGCATTGTAGGGGGCGATGAGCGGCCCCAGGATGCTCGGGACGACCAGCACCACCAGGATAACCACCGGCAGGACGGGCCAGTTGCGGAGGAAGCGCCAGACCTGCCGGATCCACCTGTGGTCCTGCGGCCTGGCACGCCCTATTGCTGTTTCAGCCATCCTTCACCTACTGATAGCGAATGCGCGGGTCTATGTAGCCATAGGCGATGTCTGCCACCAGCGCAAAGATGAGGTAGATGATGACGAAGACGAACACCGCGCCGAGAAGCAGGGGGAAGTCGTTGTCCCACACCGCCTTGTACAAGGCCAGACGCCCCACACCAGGCCACGAGAAGACGTACTCTACCACCAGAGCGCCTTGCAGGAACCCGGCCATCAGGAGCAGCGCCGCGGTCAGCGGCGGGATAAGCGAGTTCTTGAGAGCGTGCTTCCAGATGACCATCCACTCGCGCACGCCCTTGGCCCGGGCGAACTTGATGTACTCTGAGTCCAGTATCTCCAGCATGGCGGAGCGGGTGAGGCGCAAGATGCTTGCCGCCGGGTACCAGCCCAGGGTCACGGCGGGCAGAATGAAATCCCGGATATCGAAGGTTTCACCCCTGGTGCCCGAGGGCAGCCATTCGAGGATCTGGGAGAACAGGACGATGAACATGATGCCCACCCAAAAGGGCGGCAGCGCCTGGCCGAAGACTGCGAACCCTCTCCCAAGGTA
>JAUYDU010000480.1 GCA_030691665.1 Chloroflexota bacterium | reverse complement strand
GATGGCCCTCCCAGCCTTCTCCAGCAGCTCCTCCATGCCCACGAAGTGCTGGTTGGCCTCCTCCATGGCGGCCCGCACTTTGGGGGAGACTATGGAGCCTCCCAGGATGGTCATGTGACCGGCGGCGTTTACCACGCGCCTCACCCCAATCTCTTCATAGACGCTGGCAGCACGGACCTTAGCCATCGCTGTCCCTCCTCCTTGTGACGTTCTGCGACGCCATTATACGCCGCTACTTGAGCGGCACGGCGTGCTTGTCCACGTACTCGGCTATGGACGGGTCTGGCCCGATATAGTGGAACTGCTCGGCATACTTCAGACCGTACGCCTGGCCCACCTTGGCCGCCTCGCCGACCAGGAACACCTCCAGGAACTGACGGATGGCCGTCTCGTCGTCCGCCTCCAGGATGGGGAGCTTCTTGCCCTGGGCCGCCAGCCGGTCCTTGAGCGAGTGCACCATGTTGCCTATCTGGGTCACGTTGGCGCAACCGGCCTTCATCTTCAGGTCAATGTAGGGCGAAATGTCCACCACCCGGCTCACGAGCTGGGGACCGCGCGCCCAGTAGTACTTCTCCGATACAGCGTGGGGTTTGAGGCCCGCCGCCTGTTGCTCTGGCAGGTCCATTCGGCAGCCTGCCATCCAGCAGGCGGCCTCCACCATCTGAGCGGTCACGTAGTGGTCCGGGTTCTCCTCGTAGTGGCCCCACGGGTCAAAGCTGAACACCGTGTCCACCTTGAGGAGCCGGAACAGCAGGATGAGCCGTCCGCGGAACTCGGTGCGCGGCACGTCGTCCACTCGGTGGTTGCGGTAGTTCAGGTCGAACACCTGCTTGAGGCCCAGAATGCGGGCTACTTCGCGTGTGTCCCGCTCGTTGCCCAGGACGGTCTCGCCCATGGTGATGCCATAGGAGTCCTTCTCATCGTTGGTCACGCGGATGAGGTAGCCGGTGTAGCCCTCCTGGATGAGTTTGGCGACGGCGCCTCCGCAGAAGAAGGGCACGTCGTCCGAGTGTGGCGCAATGACCGCCAGCACCTTGCCCCGATGGGGCTTGCCCCGCGCAGCCCTCTCGATGGTCACCTCTCCCTTCAGGATGTCCATATGCCCTCCTTCAAGTGACGCGCTGGAAGTGCTGAACTGGACGCGGGTGAGCGTCTTCCTTCCAGGCGGTGGCTACTCCATGGGCACGACGTTCTTGAGCGCCCAGTCGCTCATCCAAGATTTCGTCCTAGTTCACCGGAACGTGAGATGGAACATCAGGGGACCATTAGACGGCTAACCTGGACTGTAGCTGGACTGGTGGGGGAGCCAGCGATGGCCTCACACTCCGTCAGTCCTTGACCTGCACTATCATCTCTATCTCCACGGCCCGGCCACCGGGCAGCGCGCCCATCCCTACCGCGGCGCGGGCGTGCTTGCCGCTCTTCTCACCGTATAGTTCGAGAATCAGGTCAGTGCAGCCGTGGGCCACGCTGGGCTGGTCGCCGAAGTCCGGCGCGCTGTTCACCATGGAGAGCAGCTTGACGAACCGCACCACGTTGTCCAGGTCACCAATGATGGCCTTCAGGTTACCGAGAAGCTGGAGGCAGCACTCGCGGGCAGCCTTGTAGCCCTCCTCCACAGTCAGGTCCCGCCCCAGCTTGCCGCGTATCTCCGAGCCGGCGCCGGACATGAACACCAGGTTGCCCACTTTGACTCCCAGCTCCAGCTTGCCTGGCGGCCACGCGGCCGGCAGCTTGTACCCCAGCTTGGCCAGCTTCTCCTCAATCTTTCCCATGGTCATCCTCCTTGCATACCTTCATGTCCCGCCCGATGCATTCGTAGCTAGGGCTGCTGTTGAGGTAGACGGCCTCGCACGGCGCAGCACCGACCATGGCCTGCGCCACCCCAGGCGCATGATGCTGCCCCCGATGGGTGTCACGAACGCATGGGCGTTGATGACCGGCCTGATGCCCCAGCTCCCATATGTGAAGCGCCTCTTGTCGCTACCCGATTTCGCTACGCCTGACGGCCAAGCTAGCCGCTCAGGAGAGCCTCCCGCAGGCGGCCAGCTACCACCCTCTCCTCGCCAGGCCTCAAGGTTACAGGCGTGACCCACAGCTCATCCCGATACCAGCCAGAGCCAATGTAGATGGGTGGGTCGCCTTCTCGCAGCCTCTTCAAGACCTCCTGCTGCGAGGGGCCGCGCCATTTCGGATCAAAGTAGATGGCAGCCACAGGGCCCTGACGGTTCTGGTCGCCGTCCTCCATGCGCACTGTGAGGCCTGGAATCTCATGCAGCGCCTCGACAATGACCTGGGACATGGCGCGCCAGGCCTTCCACTCCGCCGCGTGGTCCTTTTTCACGAACAGGTCCAGGGCGGTGAGCAGGCCGATTATCTCCTCCTTGCACACCTTGGTCGGCCTGCCGACCCCCGCGTGAGGGGACATGTTGAGCCGCGCCGCTTCGATGAGGTCGCCGCGCCCACAGAGGATGCCTGTGGACTGGGGACCGCAGACGCCCTTGCCGCCACTGAAGGTCACCATGTCCGCGCCTTCTCTGATGTATCGCGTCAGGTTCTCTGCGGGGGGCAGCATCGCGGAGGCGTCAACTATCACGGGCACGTTGTGCTTGTGGGCTACGGAGACCACCTGCGGCAGCGTCAGTGGTGCTTTGAGGAACGGTCCGAAGATGTAGGCGACCGCTGCAGTCCTTTCGTTTATGGCGGCCTCCAACTCGTACTCGCCTAGGCTGAAGGTGTTGCCCACCTCCACGAGCTTCGCCCCTGCCTGGCGGAAGGCCTGATCGAAACCCACGCGCAGCGTGCGCGGGATGATGATTTCATTCTTCATGCCCGTGGTGTCAGGGAGTTGGAGTATCTTAGCCGGGTCGCCCAGGGTCATGCAGGCAGCCGCCTCCAGCAGCATACCGGCGGCGGCGCCGGCGGTGACCAGGCCCGCCTCGGCGCCGGTGTGTTTTGCCAGCTCATGCCCCGCTTTGAGCATCAGCTCGTCAATGTTCACGTAGCAGTCGGCGGCGTCCGCCATCGCCTGACGGACCTGCGGAGCCATGATGCTCCCACCCAAGTAGGTGACCCAACTCTGTCCGTTGATGACACGCTTGACACCTAGCCGCTCAAAGACATCCTGCTCCACAGGAGGCCTCCTTCAATCGCTCTGGCGCTCTGGAGAAGCACGACCCACCCCGCCTATCCGGCGTAGCGCAGACACGAAACGGAAGCTGCACAGCCCTACCGCCCGCTACT
>JAUYDU010000334.1 GCA_030691665.1 Chloroflexota bacterium | reverse complement strand
TCCGCCCAGCGGAGCAGACACGAGGCACATCATCATGAGCGCTGCTGCGACCACTTTCAGAACCCGATTCATAGGGCGATAACCTCCCAGTACTGCCATCGGACGGCCCATACCAGAGCGCGCCCACAAGAGCTGGCGCCGGCGCACCCAACGCTCCAGACGACCGCCGGCGTTCTTATCCCGCACTAGGGAGCATCAAGACGGAGGCCCCCGCTGGTCGCGGGGGCCTCCGTCTTCAGTCTTGCCTTGGCCTCAAGGACCTGGTCCGTGTGGAGCGGCACCCTGCTCTCGCTACTCGTCCAGCTGAAGAGCATTGTCTCCTGGTGGATATAGGATCTCGGTCTCATCTATTGCCTTGTACAGCGCCTCAGGGAAGGCGTTGATCGCACGCTGAGCAACCGGCACCAGAGGTGCGACATTGGCCACCCATTGGTCACTGAAGTTCTTGACGTATACCTCGTAGTCTTCGGCAATGCACGCCTGGAAAGCGGCCACGATCTCCGCGAGGTTGGCGGGGTTGTTGGCGTAGTCCAGCGCGAACGCCTTCCTGCCCAACAGCACCGTGCCGCCCGGCATGTGGCTCGGCGTCGGACCGATGATGTCCGCCGTCAGCGTCGGCTGGGTCAGGGTGTAGTTGCCCGCCTTGGCGCCGCCGATCGTCATCGCCGTCGTATCCACGATGCCCGTGCCCACGCCCGCCTGCGCGAATGTGCCGGTGGCATGGTTGCCGAGCACCACGTCATCCGTATACACGACGCCGCTGAGCACTGCGCCCGTGATGGTCGCCGCGGTCGTCCCGTCGTAGACCTTGTTCTGCGCCACGGCGCTGATCACCGTCAACTCGGCTTTGGACACCGTCAACGTGCCATTGACGTGATTGATGGCGTAGTTGGCCGCCGTGCCGCCGCTGGCCGTGATGGTATGCTCACCGGCAGTAGCGTCAGCGCCCGTCGCCGTGCTCAACGTCACGCCGCCGATCACACCGTAGGCGTCTCCGTAGAAGAGGTCGCCGCTCGGCGTGTAGGTCAAGTCCGGGTCAGCCGCGCCGTAGACCTTCCCCTTGGCATCCGCCGTCACCGTCAACGGGGCCTTGCTTACTGTCAAGGTGCCATTGACATGACTGATGTTGTAGTTGGCCGCCGTGCCGCCGCTGGCCGTGATGGTATGCTCGCCAGCGGTCGCGGCAGCTCCCGTCGCCGTGCTCAACGTCAGCCCGCTGACCACAGATGCATCGTCACCCAGTACAAACCCGGTGTACGTCACCGTCAGCGCCGGGTCAGCCGCGCCATAGACCTTCGCCTTAGCATCGGCCGTAATCGTCAGCGCCGCCGGGGTGATAGTCAGCGTGTCGAAGTTGGCGACCAGCGTCCGGTCGGCCTCAGCCGTGAAGGTGTACGAGGCGTCGGTGCTGACCGCGGTCTCGCCCTCCGTCCAGTTGACGAAGCTGTAACCCGTGTTGGCCGTCGCCACCACGGTCACGCTTGCGCCGTGGTTGAACGTGCCCCCGCCGGTAACCGTCCCGCCGGCCGCCGGGGCGGCGCTGACGGAAACCGTGTACTGCTTCAGCACGAAGTTGGCGACCAGCGTCCGGTCGGCCTCAGCCGTGAAGGTGTACGAGGCGTCGGTGCTGACCGCGGTCTCGCCCTCCGTCCAGTTGACGAAGCTGTAACCCGTGTTGGCCGTCGCCACCACGGTCACGCTCGTCCCTTCCTCGTACGTGCCGTCGCCGGACACCGTGCCGCCCTCGGAGGGCCTGACGCTCAGGCTGATCGTGTACTGGAGCGCCACGATGGTGAAGGTTACCGTCGACGTATCTTCGACAACCGTCAATACTCTGAAGGTCCCCGTGCCCTCGGCGCCTGACGGAGCCGGCGCGCCGCCGCCCGGCAAAGCCAGAAGAACCAAGATGGCAGCGAGGGCCAGGGCCGCCCACCATTTGTTTGCCCTGTGCATCTTGTGCACCTAATCACCTCTCCCCGAACCGCAATCTTGGCTTTCTAGTCCTCCTGTGCAAACGCTCTCCTGCAATAAGAGCCGCACCTACGGTCCCGCGTTCCAGGCGGCCTCTATGTTCAAGAAGCCGGCCCCCTGCTCGTTGGCGGCCAGCCCCAGGTCTGTCGCCCCCGCCGAAAGGCGGCTGAACACGACGGCCGGGGCCCTCCCCCCGGCCAGCAGCAGCGCCGCGGCGGCGGAAACCAGCGGTGCCGAAAACGAGGTGCCGCTGCCGACGTAGACATAGGGATAAGGGCGGAGGCCGAAGACCTGACTGCCGGGCGCGAGCAGCCCCTTCGCGGCCATCGCCTCCCCCCTGGCCGACCAGGACGCCAGGCCGTAGTCGGCGTCCGTCGCGCCGACGGCGATGACCGCGTCACAGGCCGCCGGGTAGGTGACGGGCGTGGGGTTGTTCCCTGCCGCGGCCACCAGTATTATCCCGGTCATCGACGCGAAGACGTCGTCCAGCGGCTCTTTGACGCCTGCGTCAGAGGTGCCGAAGCTCATGTTGACCACCTGCATGCCGTTGTCCTTAGCCCACCCCAGGCCGGCGAGTATGTCTGCCAGGGTGCCCACGCCGTTGGAGTCCAGCACCTTCACCGCGTAGAGCGCGACCTTCGGGGCCGCGCCGCTGAACAGCGCACCACTCTGGCTGCCGTCCGCCGCCAGGATGCCGGCCACCGTGGTGCCGTGGCCGTAGTCGTCGAGCCAGTTCTCGTTGCTGGCCACGAAGTTATAGCCTCCCTGCACCACGAGCTCCAGGTTGGTATTGTCTATCCCTGTATCCAGCACCGCCACCTTGATGTCTGCGCCCTTTGTCTGTCCCCAGACCGTGTCCGCCCTGACCTGGGAGACGTGCCAGGGGACATCCGCCACCGTCGCCGGCGCTATCGCTCCTGCGCCGACCACCGTCGCTGTCACGGTCTGGGTTACGGTGTAGCTCCCCGCAGGCGCGGGGCTGCCTACCGTTACCCGCAGGTATGTAGACACTTGGGCGGCGATGAGCAGCGAGCCCGATAAGCCCACGCCCGCCTCGTCTATCGCTCTCAAGCTCCCGGCAACCGGGTCGTACCACTGCAAACGGAACTGGTTCGCCTCTGGCGCTGCGGTGGTAAGCTCCGCCCCCTCCGGCTTTGCCATGCCGCTTACCCTCACTGCCAGGCTGACCTCCGCGAAGCCGGTATTGGTGACGCGCACCGTGCTCTGGACCTCCCCGCCGGGTGCGATGGAGCCGAGGTCGTTACCGCGGGTGAGTCTAATGGAGGCCGTGCCCGCGACGGTGAAAAGCCCGCCGGGCGCGCTGCGAGTCGCGGTCAGCTCCCGGTCCAGCACGCTGAATTCGACGTTTGGCACCACGCGGCGCACCCCCGGCGCGTTGGCCAGGGCCTCCACGCTCTTGGCCGGCCCCCGCACCAGGTGGGCGTTGAAGGCCGGGATGGACTTCACCACCTCCAGGTCTCTTTCGGCCAGCACTTGCACCTGGGCGCCGAACCCGGTTGCCGGCTCGAAGAAGACGACCCGCTCCATGGGGGAAGAGGCGGACTCTACAGGTGTACCCGCAACGAATATGCCTGGAACAAGCAAGAGCAAGAAAACAAGCAGCAGTGACGTCACGCGGCGCATTAGATGTTTCTCCTTCAGTGCTCTCACCTCGCGTTGTTTCGTCTTCGGTAGACTACGAGTCCCCCAGCTGCCAGCAGAGCGGCCAGCAGCACCCATAGGTAAATGACGGTGGCGGGCTCGTCCACTACTACCTCTAATTCAACCACCAGCCCCTCGTACTCGGCGACAAGGACGGTTTCGCCAGGCGAACGGGCGGTCACCACGCCCCCAGCTGTGGTTGCCACGTCCTCGTCAGCGGTTCTCCAGACAGCTCCCTCTGTGACCTCGCGCTCGGTCCCGTCCTCGTAGATCGCAAAGAGCTGGACCTTCCTGCTGTCCTTGGGGGCAAGCTGCAGCAGGGAAGGTCGAACCGTCACCCGTTCCATCTGCAGCGGGGCGAAGACCGTCTGGACCTCGGCATCCCCCCTGACCGTCAGCCGGGTATCGGCAGAGGTCGTCTCTTGCACCGGCCCCTCCCACCCGTCGAACTTCCACAGCGCACCGGGCCGGGCGGCAAGCCGCACCTCGCTCTCGTACTCGTAGGGGTAGGTGCCGGGCGCGGGGCTGACCGTGCCCTCGCCCTGGGGTTCGGCTACCGTGAGCTGGTAGGTCCTGCGCTGGAAGACGGCCGTTATCTGCGCCTCGCCGGCCACGGTGTGGGTGGTATCGGCACCGGCCCCAGGCGGCAGGCCCGTCCAGTGGGAAAACCGCCAGCCCTCCGCCGGCCTGGCGGCGAGCTCCAGCCTCGTCCCCTGGTGGTGGGTGTAGGCGCCGGCGGCAGGAGAAACGGTGCCCCGGCCCTGCACGAACAAGGTCACGGTGTGGTCCACCGCCTTGACGTCGAAGGCGAACAGGGCGTTGAGCGCAACGGTGGTGACAAGGCCGGTGGCGCCCACCGGCAGGGCGTGGAAGTTGAACCAGATGGCGTATGGGCCGGGCGGGGCGTCCTTCGGCAGCTCCAGCGTAACCTGCACCTCAGCGGAGCCGTCCTTGGGTATGTAGAGCTGCGTCGGCTGTATCACGAACCATTCGGCAGGGGGGAGTTTCCGCTCTTCGTCGCGGTGGTCGGAGATGCGCACCGTCACCTCGATGTCCCTGCCGAGGCCGTTTGTCACCGTGTGCGCGGGCAGGATGACCCTGTGCCCCGGTACGATGGGCTGGTCGGCGGTGATGCGCCCGGGGCCAACGGTAAGGGTGGATGCCTGCGCCGCCGGTGCCAGGGCGGCCAAGCACAGGAGGACCGCCAGTAGTACAGGCAGCACCCGCTTCATCAGAAACTGCCCCTTTCCTTTCTTAGAGGGCTACCTCGGGACTGGTAGGTCTTGGGGAGAGCCACCCCTTCTTTGAGCTGTTACGCCGCGGTTGCGGTAAAGGTCAAGACAGTTGTATTGACCACACCTAGGGTGGCGTCGCTCGCCGTGCCCACCGTGAGCACGAGGGTAGCCGTGTAGGCGCCGGCTGCAAGATTCAGGCCGGTGAAAAACGTGTACGTGGTTGCCGCGATGATGGTCTGCGCAGCCAGCGGATAGGTCGGGCCGGTAGGCCCGGCTGTGATGGTTATTGCGAGATTGACTTTATCCGCAGCAGTTGCCGCCCATGCCCACGCAGTCCCCGATGCAGCTGAAATAGCGCCGGCGCTTACTTTGAGCTCGGAGATGTTGGGGCCTGCAGTAGTGACGAGGGTGGCGCCTGTGATGGTCTTCGCGCTACTTGCAGGCACGGTGCCGAATCCTACATCAGGGGCGTCCAGCGAGAGCGCCGCGGTAACGGTGAAAGTGTATGTGCCCGTGTCAGTCGCCGCAAACGCCACGCTCGCCATGCTCAGCGTCAACACCATCGTCAGGAAAAGGGCTAGTATCTTATTGCGCATGTCTTGTCACCTCCTTTCTCCACAATCTTGGCTCCTGCGGAGCCAGAGTGAACTTTCCTAGGGTCGGGCTGTGCGCCTCTGACCCGGCTTCGCCTACATCCTACAGCCAGCTGCGAGTCTGCCGATGGTCGTAGCCGGTTGCTCAGCCAGATCGCGCTTTCGGGGTGTCGTCAACCCGCATGGCGAGTGCGCGGAACAGCTTCCTTCGCCGATCGAGCGAGCAATTCCTACCAGTGATGCTTGCGATTTCCTGTATTGGTTGCGGAATCACTAGATGCCTGCCTGTCTATCCTCTCCCGCCCTGCGACATCTGCCATCGCCGGTGAACCTCAGCTCGCTCTGCCAGCCGCCGGACCCCCCGGCCAGTCC
>JAUYDU010000389.1 GCA_030691665.1 Chloroflexota bacterium | reverse complement strand
CCAGCTCCGTCACCTCCGGCCAGATCTACCAGGCCGTCATCGCCAAGGAGCGGCGGGGCGCCTACTTGGGCCGCACTATCCAGCCCATCCCTCATCTGACCAACGAGATCAAGGAGCGTATTCGCGGCATCGGCCGCGAGAGCGAGGCGGCGGTGGTCATCGTGGAGGTGGGCGGCACCGTCGGCGACATCGAGGGCCAGCCCTTCCTGGAGGCTGTCCGCCAGATGCGCAAGGAGGAGGCACGCGAGGATACCCTGGCCATCCACGTCACCCTCCTCCCCTTCATCTCCACCACCGGCGAGCTCAAGACCAAGCCCACCCAGCACAGCGTCCGCGAGCTGCGCAGCATGGGCATCCAGCCCGACGTCATCATCTGCCGCAGCGACCACCCCATGGCCGACGACCTGCGCGACAAGATCTCCCTCTTCTGCGACGTCGAGAAGCGGGCGGTCATCCCCATGCTGACCATGCCCACCATCTACGAGGTGCCCCTGGTGCTGGAGCAGGCCGGCCTCAGCGCCTACATCATGGAGCGCCTCTACCTGCCCGCCGGCTCCCGCGACCTGGCCGATTGGCAGAAGTGGGTGACCCGCCTCAAGAACCCCCGCGGACGGGTTTCGGTGGCTGTGGTGGGCAAGTACGCTGAGCTCCCCGATGCCTATCTTTCGGTGAAGGAATCCCTCATCCACGCCGCGGTGCACCACGACCTGGCCGTGGACATCCGCTGGGTGCGCTCGGGCGACCTCGAGGAGCCAGGCGGCGAGGCCGCCCTGGCCGGAGTCGATGGCATCGTGGTGCCCGGTGGCTTCGGCGAGCGGGCCATCGAGGGCATGGTTCGCGCCGCCCGCTACGCTCGCCAGCAGGGCCTGCCCTACCTCGGCCTCTGTCTGGGTATGCAGATCATGGTTGTCGAATTTGCCCGCCACCTCTTCCAGAGCGATGCCCCCCACTCTACCGAGTTCTGCCCCGACACGCCCTACCCGGTCATCAGCCTCCTCTCCGAGCAGGAGGGCGTCGAGGACAAGGGCGGCACCATGCGCCTGGGCGGCTACCCCTGCCATCTGGTGCCGGGAACCAGGGCCTTCGCCGCCTACGGCGAGCCCCAGGTCACGGAGCGGCACCGCCATCGCTACGAGTTCAACAACGCCTATCGGGAGCCCCTGGCCCAGGCCGGCCTCATCCCCGGCGGCCTCTCGCCTGACGGCACCCTGGTGGAGGTCTGCGAGCTGCGGGATCACCCCTGGATGGTCGGCTCCCAGTTCCATCCTGAGTTCCGCTCCCGCCCCAACCGCCCCCATCCCCTCTTCCGCGACTTCCTCGGGGCAGCCGCTCAGAGGGCAGGGCAGACGCCCGTCGCCAGAGCCACCGTCGAAGAAGCATCCCCGCGCCTGTAAGCCCTGCTTTCCCGCAGGCCTGAAAGCAGTTACAATTCGATCTGGCGGACCTGTCCGCCTCTGGCGGATGTGAGCATGCGACTGTTCCTGGACACGGCCAGCGTCGACGAGATCCGCGCGGCGGCCAAGCTGGGGGTCATCTCCGGCGTCACCACCAACCCCAGTCTGTGGGCCAAGGCCGGCGGCGGCAACTACCGCGACGTCGTCATGGAGATCGCCGCCATCGTCGACGGCCCCATCTCCGCCGAAGCCACCTCCCGCGAGGTCGACGGCCTGGTGGAGGAGGCGCGCCGCATCGCCTCCTGGCATCCCAACGTGGTGGTCAAGATACCCATCGACGAGGTCGGCCTGGAGGCCACTTCCCGCCTGGCCAAGGAGGGTGTGAAGGTCAACATGACCCTCATCTTCTCGGCCAACCAGGCCCTCCTGGCCGCCCACGTGGGCGCCACCTACGTCAGCCCCTTCGTTGGCCGCCTGGACGACGTGGGACAGGACGGCATGATCGTGGTGGCCGAGGCGGTGGAGATCTTCGACCGCTACCACCTACCGGCCCAGGTGATCGCCGCCAGCCTGCGTCATCCCCGCCACGTGACCCAGGCCGCGCAGGCCGGCGCCCACATCGCCACCGTCCCCTACGCCATCCTCATGGCCATGCTTCGCCATCCCCTTACCGACACCGGCATCGAACGCTTCCTCGCCGACGCAGCCAAAGCCGAGGGCCAACGCTTGCTAGAGCCGCGCCATGACCCTTGACCCCTGACCCAACTTGCGCTATCCTAATAGTGCCTCTTTCGCACCGTGTCCCATTCCCCATGCCTTAGTCGCTGGGCACCAAACCAAACCACACAGGAGACCACCATGAACCTGGCCGAGCTTGAGGCCAAAACCCGTGAGGAGCTCATGGACGTGGCCAAAGACCTGGGCATTACTGGCCACACCGGGCTCAGAAAGCAGGACCTCGTCTTTCGCATCCTCCAGGCCCGTGCCGAACAGCAGGGCAACCTCCTGGCCGGCGGCATCCTGGAGATAACGGACGAGGGCTACGGATTCCTGCGGGGCGACGGCCTCCGCCCCGGCGCTGGCGACGTCTACGTCTCCCAATCCCAGATCCGCCGCTTTGGCCTGCGCACCGGCGACTACGTTACCGGCCAGGTGCGGCCGCCCAAGGACAGCGAGAAGTACTACGGCCTCCTGCGGGTGGAGGCGGTCAACAGCGTCGACCCCGAGGTCGCCCAAGCCCGCCCCCACTTCGGCTCCCTGACCCCCATCTTCCCCAACCAAATGATCAATCTGGAGACCAATTCCTCCTCCTTGGCGGCCCGCCTGGTGAACCTCGTCGCCCCCATCGGTCGCGGCCAGCGTGGCCTCATCGTCTCGCCCCCCAAGGCCGGCAAGACTATGCTCCTCAAGAGCATCGCTGCGGCGGCCGTCACCAACTACGAAGACATCCACCTCATGGTCCTGCTCATCGGTGAGCGGCCGGAGGAGGTCACCGATTGGCGGCGGTCGGTGCTGGAGGCCGAGGTCATCGCCGCCACGTTCGACGATGCCGTCGAGGACCAGACCCGCGTCGCCGAGATGGGCCTCGAGCGAGCCAAGCGCCTGGTGGAGTGCGGCAAGCACGTCCTCGTCCTCCTCGACGGCATCACCCGCCTCACCCGCGCCTACAACCTCGCCCTCCCTCCCAGCGGACGCACCCTCTCCGGCGGTATCGACCCCGTCGCCCTCTACCCTCCCAAGCGCTTCTTCGGGGCCGCTCGCAATATGGAGGAGGGCGGCAGCCTCACGATGCTCGCCACCTGCCTCGTCGACACCGGTAGCCGCATGGACGAGGTGATCTACGAGGAGTTCAAGGGCACAGGCAACATGGAGCTGCACCTCGACCGCCGTCTCGCCGAGAAGCGCATCTTCCCCGCCATCGACGTTCAGCGCAGCAGCACCCGCCGCGATGACCTCCTCCTCGACGCCGAGACCGGCAAGCAGGTTCTCCTCCTGCGGCGCATGCTCGCTCTGGTTGGTGCCCAGGCCGGCGGCTCCACCGAGGCCACGGAGCTCGTCCTCGATCGCCTGAGTAAGACCAAGACCAACGCCGAGTTCGTGGCCACCCTCAAGGACGCCATCTAGAATCCGCCTGCGCCCGCCCCTGGCGGAGCCTCGTTCGCCCCCAGCCCAGGCGCCCCTTGCTCCATCCCTCGGCGCCTCCCGTAAACTACTGAAATCCTGGCGTAGGTATGAAATTTGACGGGGGGGTTGACACATCGTGTATAATGTCAAAAACCTTAAGGTACCTTGGCATTGCCCCTGCTCGTAGGGGCGGGGCTGGCCCCCGCCTGTAGGGGCAAGGAAGAAGGGCGGAGGTGGTGGTGAGTCGCTAAGGGGCCTTTAGCGGCGGAGGTTCGTTATTAGACGTAAGCTTACCTCCCGTCGGCGGGGTGTTCCCGGTGCGACGGGCCGAAGCAACAAGCGCAACACCGCGGCTCAATCTCACCCAATAAGCAGCCACCGAAGGTACTATCTACACGCGGTAGTACTGGCCACTATTATCATCGCCACTCTCCTGGCAGTTTTGCCAGGCTCTCGCTCTATCATCCAGGGCAACCTCGCCTCCCAGCAGCCGGCTTCTCCTGTCCAACAGGCCGCCACTAGATCCTTCCGCGATGGCTACCTGCGCGCTGTTCCCCTGATCACCACCGAGATGGGTTTCCGTACCCCCGATGCCCTGGCGGCCGAGCTGCCATCACCCAACCCGCTGGCCGAAGAGCCCGCCAAACCGCCCGAGCCCGTCCAGTCCACGGAACCCGCTCCCAAACCAGCTCCCGAGCCGGAGCCGGCCTTCCGCACCCATATCGTTCAGCAAGGCGATACCGTGGCCGCCATCGCCCGCCGCTATGGCCTGGACATGGATTCCGTCCTCTGGAACAACCCTGACGTCAAGAACGACCCTGATATGCTGGTGCTGGGCCAGGAATTGATCATCCCCACTCGCGACGGCATCCTCTACACCATGAAGCTGGGCGATACTCTTCTGGACGTTGCCGATCTCTATCAGGTGGAGCCTCCGGACGTCGTCGGCGTTTCCGCCAACGAGATCAGCGACCCAGACACCATTCGGGAGGGGGCCGTCCTCCTCCTGCCCGGCGCCCAGCCGCCAGCGCCGCCCTCGCCAGCCACCACCCCCCAGCCCGTCTTCGCCGCCTCTGCCCCCGACGACGTTTCCAGCGACGACTCCGATTTCACATCTCCCCCGCCGGGCGTCACACTGGTCAGCGGCTTCATCTGGCCAGCGACGGGCCCCATCAGCGAGTACTTCGGTGCCCCCAGAGGCGGCGGCACCTACCACAGTGGCCTGGACATCGACCTCTACAACGGCTACGGCTCCGCCATCGCGGCGGCGGCTCCCGGCCAGGTCGTCCTCGCCGCCTACGATAGCTATGGATTGGGCTACCACGTGGTCATCCGCCATGATAATGGCTACGAAACCGACTACGCCCACCTCTCCGATATCTACGTCGAGCAGGGGCAGTGGGTCAGCCAGGGCGAGGCTGTCGGAGCCGCCGGCTGCACCGGCTACTGCACCGGCACCCACCTCCACTTCGAGGTGAAGCAGGGCGGGGCCTACCTCGACCCCCTGGACTATCTCCCCTAGATACCAGCCCCGACGTGTCGGGAGCGATCCCGTTCATGATGCCGCCTTGTGGCCTTAGACAAGCGGCGAACCTGTCCCCCAGAAGCCCCCTCCGCCTGGACTGAGCTCGTTCAGATAGATCCTGTACACCCCTGCGACGAGCAGGGGGCTTGAGCCGCTGGCGGACTTTAGGGCCGGGGACCCAGAATCAAATGTAGCGGCGACCTTTCGGTCGCCACGGCATACATGGAGGCCTAAAGGCCTCCGCTACATCGGCTGAAGGCCTGGGAGGAAGTTCACGACTGCTACCGTCCCCACCAGGCCCTCGGCTGCCAAACACTCAAGGCATTCTACCAGCAATTCCTAGCCCTAGAAAGGAGCCAAGTGTACGGTATGTACTGGACGAGTACACGGGCTAGCGCTGATCCTGCCCCCTCCGTATAATAGCCCCCATGAGAAAGCTTCCCCTCCTGGCCGTTGCTCTTCTCTTCGTTCTCGTCACGTCCGTTCTAGGCAGCGCCCATTCCGCTGAGGGCGAGAGCTCGCCCCTGTACGTGGCCCTGGGCGACTCCCTGGTCTACGGAGTGGGCGCCAGCGACCCCACCACCAAGG
>JAUYDU010000237.1 GCA_030691665.1 Chloroflexota bacterium | reverse complement strand
CACAGCTTCCAGACGCTACTGGAGGATTTGGCCCAGATCAACAAGAACCGTGTCCACTTCAAGTCGCCCACCACGGCTGCCCCCAAGGCCCTGGACTTCGACCAAATCACCACACCGACCTCTCTCCAGCAGCGAGCCCTCGATCTGCTGGGGGTCCCCCTGTCCCTGTAGCCAGAAACGGCGCATCCGGCTGCAAAGCTAATCCGCGATCTTTTGTACGTAGTTCTCTTGCCCATACGGGGGGAACTTTGGATTAGGCATCGGGGCCGGGGGTTAGTATTGGTACCTGGGTTTACGGCAAAGGGTTATGGGCGATAGCAGTGGACTTCACGAGATGTCGATCGTCTCGCCTTGGGCCTGGCCGTGTGGTGGACGCAACTGCAGCCGCGTGGGGCGAATTTCGACCATCTCGGACCACGACGCTTCGGGCGTCCTGGCAATGTCGAGTCGGTCGGGGTACTCGTGTGGCGTGAGCAGACGCGCCATCCCGCGCGCCTGCCAGGTGTCAGCGGTGACCACCACAAGCGTACGGCTCTCCAGGTTGAACAGCAGGTCCGATGTCCTGGGCACGAGCACGTAAAGGGCGAGGCCCACCGACTCGCAGGGCAGGACCTCGGCCTGGATGTCCGCCGGGCCGAAGGCCGAGAGCACGATCTGACGCGCAGTTGAGAGCGCCTCGCTGGCCCGTTGTCGCAACTGACGTAGCACTGGCCCCCTCCCATCAACAAGAAGCCCGTTCACCCTCGCACTCTTAGCATAGGCGTAAACCGGCACGGCTGTCGTCTATAGAAAGTCTAATATGGGGGTTTACTCTCCATACGGTTTAGACCAAAGTTCCCCCGCGGGCAAAAAACACTTAGGAGAAAGAGCCGATTAGCTTTGCAGCCAAATGCGCGTTTCTGGCTACATCGCTCCGGTCCGCCCGTTTGGGCGCACCAGGATCATAGCGCGGTGTGCGGCCTATGTCAACCTTTTTTCTGGCTACATTTATGCACTTTTTCCAAAGCTAACCATACGTAAAATGTCAGGGGAACTTTGGTTTAGATAGCCGTTGGTGCTCTTCTGCCAGCTCGGGTGCCTATCGCTGTTCGGACGCGGCCGGCCGGAACAAGGCGTTCAGCTCGGCGCCAACCATAAGGGCCTGGGCGACCAGGTAGGCCCATGTCATCAGGAGGAAGAACAACCCGAAGATAGCGCCGTATCGGTTGAAGCCGCCGAGGTAGAGCGCGTACAAGGGGAATACCTGGGTCAGGAGCACGAGGGCCAGCGAGGCGAACAACGTGCCGGGCAGCACCTGGCTGGCCGCGAGGCGGACGTTGGGCACGACGTAGTAAATGGCGAAGCAGAGGCCGAAGGCCGCCAGGAGCGAGATAGCGCCGCCGGCCACCGCCAGGGCCGGAGCCACTCCTGGTACCACCAGGGGCAAGCTCTGCGCGATCCGGCCCACTAGCTGGGCCACGGTGGCCGCCACCAGCTCCGCGAACAGCAGCAGCGCGAACAGCAGAATCATCCCCACCGACATCAGCTTCTGCCGGACGAACGAGCGCGAGGGCACTCGGTAAACCCGGTTGAGAGCCACCTCCAATGCGTCGAAGAGGCTGGACCCGGCCCAGAGGAGTCCGACCAAGCCTAGCAGGCCGAACAACGCCGGGCTCTGGCTGGCGCCGTCGATGGCCTGTAGCACGCTGGCCGCGCCGTCAGCCGGAATGGTGCTGAGCACGAGGGCGCGTGCTTTATCCTGGGAGTCGGGACTTCGGAGGATGAGGCCGACGATCGCCAGCACGCCGAGGATAATCGGGAAGATCGAGAAGACCATTTTGAAGGCGATGACCGCGGCCAGGAGATCGGCTCGATCCTCGCCGTAGCGCCGGATCAACTGCCCGAACCCGGATTCCTGAACGGCGGCGATGATGGCCTTTCCACGAGCGGCGAGGGACACGGTATACTCCTACCGGCAAGCCTGGCTGCTTCTCGGAGGGCCCTCTGGGCCAGCACTCCTGGCAAGGGCGCCGATCCAACTAACCCCTCAAGTTCTTCAGGCTATGCTCTTAACCGAACCGTATTGGGTTTACTCTTGCTCAAGAAGCCCAAATTTCGGTGGACAATGAACTTACCACCAAGCCAAAGACTATGAACCGAGTGTAGTGCAGTCTGATCGAAAATCTAAAAACTTTTCCTATCTTCAGCGAGACGCGCACGTGTACCTCCCCGGTCCGATGTTAGAGGGCGACCTTATGGCGGCCTACCCAGCTTGAACTGGCGTGCTCAAGCGCCAGCAACGAGAACCAGCCGCCGGCATTAGCGGGTGCCCGCGCAACTCAGCCATACCGTCAATACTGATGACCTCCGCCGGCCGCGCCGGGCCAGACCAGAAGCCACGAGGTGGTCGTCCCCCAGCGTCGGAGGCGGGCCGTGGGCGCGAGATACATGCAAAGATAGGTCAGGTAGACCATGGCGAAGAAGGCTACTACGGCAAGGATCATGCGCAGCGGTTGTGTGAGCGCACCCATTTGGCATCTCCTCTCAATGGAAGCACAGCACTTGGCCTCGCCGCCAGTGGCCCTAGAGGCGGCGAGGCGGCGCCTTCTTGCTAAAGACGACCGAGTGTTGTCGGCTAGACGATTTAGCCGTGGTAACGATCGTAGGTGGATGTGCTGCTCGTCGAGGTCCGCGTAAAGAGCGGCAAGATCACGCGGACGATCAACCATCCCAGTCCGCCGTACACGAGCATCGCGATGAGCGAGGGGACCTCGAGTACAAAGCTGCCGCTGGACGGGCTGCC
>JAUYDU010000228.1 GCA_030691665.1 Chloroflexota bacterium | reverse complement strand
TGGTGGCACCGCCGCGTCATGACTGGTTCCAGATTTACATGTGGCTCTTCCAGCGCTACAAGCCCGACGTGGCCGAGACCAATGACCTGAAGCCCGACCGGGCGGACCTTAACGCGCAGCAGCAGGAGCTGCTTACCGGCCTCCGGCGCTGGGTCTTCAAGCGCCAGATGGAGCACCTGAAGCAACGGAGGAAGGGTGAACACGAGCCTGCGGCCACAGCGGCCGCGAAGCCGGCTGAGCCGGAGATCGTTCAGGCGAAGTTGTTCTGAGAGGAGGCGACTAGCCATGATGCACACACAGCGCGCCTACCAGGTCAAGGCATATGACGACCTGGACGCGTTAACCAAGGCCATCACCGGCATCGTCTGGTGCCCGTGCTGCGGCTTTCGGTGGAACGGTCTCCTATTCCTCAACGACGCAACGGGGCCGGACGGTGCCCAGGAGTATGCCGTCATCCGGGAGCGGGGCATGGTGCAGGTGGAATCCTTCACCGTCTCCTGGATGACCCCGGAGCAGTTCAAGGAACTCGCCGCCAGGATCGCGGAGCCCGGCTGGCCGGACGCATACGGCCAGGTCTATAACCGGATAGAGGCCGCAGAGGGGCATCACTGCCACCTCTGCGCGTAAGGGATTTCAGAAAGGAGAGAGATGAGTACCAGGTCGGTTATTGCACGGGTCGCGGGAGACGGCTTTTGCGGCCGCTACCACCACTGGGACGGCTACCCGAACGGGCTGGGGAAGCAGCTGTGGGACCTCTACCAGGGCCATTTCCGGCGGGACCTGAAGCGGATGCTCCAGGTCCTCCTCGACGAGCACCCGGCTGGGTGGTCCACCATCGTCGGGAAGGACTTCACGCTGGCCCCTGGCTATACCGAGAGGCTGCCGAAAGACTACGAACAGACTCCTGGCTACCGCCGCCCCCAATGCTACTGCCACGGAGACCGGCACGAGGAACCGCAGGAGACAACGCAGTCGAACGCGGCCAGGTGTGGCTGCGAGTGGGCCTACGTCTTTGATGACGAACACCGCGTGATGCACGTGCTGGGGTCCTTCTGCCAGGACGGCAGGAAGATGATCGGGATGTTCGGCATGGGCGATCCGGACAGCAAGTGGGGACTGGCGGCCACGGTGCAACTCGATGGGCCTGATCCCGACTGGGGCGTCGTCGAGTGCGGCGAGACCCTGGAGAGGTGAAGCCACTGCCGCTGTGCCCACGGGGCGCCGGGGTGCAAGACCGACTGCCCCCTCTGCCAGCGCGCCCTGGGCTACGGTGCCGACTTCTGCCTCGATGAGGGGGATGCCCCTTGACACGGAGGGCGCAGCAGGGCATAATATCCCCAGTATACCTATGAGGAGGTGCTAAGTGCCTGATACGCCGAGGGAAAAGACCCTGCGCAAGGTTGCGCAGGAGGAGCCAAACCTCTGGCGCTCCCTGAAAGTGGAAGCGGCCCGCCGGGATGTCACCCTCAAGGAGATGATCCGCGACATCCTGGTAGGTTGGCTGGAGCGCCAGAGGAAGAAGGGATGATGGGGGGCATAGTCAGGGTAAAGGCCGGAGGGCCGAGAGGCCAGGCCGAGGGGAGGCAGACCGAGATGCTCGCTCACTTCGGATTGCCAGGCGAGAGCAAATTCGCCTGGAGGCACGGAAACAGAACCGAGTGCGCAATTTGGCTAGAGGCTACTTTGGCCAAAGCGCGCGACCAGGGCTTCCCCCAGGGGATCCCGACCACCGGATACTTGACGGACCGGGAGGCTAGGAAGGTCCGGTATCGGGACGGCAACCGGGTCTACGACTGGGAGAGCCGTGGTCTCGGCGGACCTTGGGGGGATGAAGACCAAGAGGAGGCATAACATGACAACGGATTGCAATCACCAGACTATCGTGGTGGAGCACGGACAGCTCCACCTGGAGCGCCGGGCGGGGTGCGATGAGCACCGCTGCCTGGATTGCGGGGTGGTGGTGAAAACCACCCCCTGCCGATGCGCCCCCGGGACACTCAGGCTAGGCCAGGGTTGAGATGACTACACGCAACGACAATGTGACCACCAACCCACAGGGGCCATGGCGGTTCTGGTGGGGCGCAAGCCCTCTGCCAGACGGCGCAGAGCCGTTAGGCACGGTGACGCGGGATGGGCACGACACGGGGGCCTTGCTGCGCCTCCGCAGCGGGCAGCTCGTCCAGGGCAACGTCAGGTCCCTCCGGACGCTGCCCCCCGGCCCCATCCCGGTGGACTACGGGCATGGGGGGAGCGGACATGCGCACTGAAGGAGTCATGAGATGAGAACGCTGATTTGCCCCGACCCCCGGCACTACCGCGAGCGGCAGGTGGTCTCTCCCACCCGAGCCGCTCAGAGCGCGGCGGCCCACGTGGCGGAAGGGGTCTGTCCCAGCTGCGAGGAGCCGCTGGAACGTGTCGTCCGGACACGCTTCGGGCGACCCGACCCCGTTGGGGTCTGCCCCTGCTGTCACGGGGAGTGGACTGTGACGGGCGGTCCGGAGGGCACCCACTACTCTGTGGTCATGCCCAGGGGGTGTCGTCTGGATTCCCGGGAGGTGGAGCTGGGAAACCTGACCATATGAACCTCCCAACC
>JAUYDU010000206.1 GCA_030691665.1 Chloroflexota bacterium | reverse complement strand
AACCTTAGCCGCGACGTGAGTATCACCTGGCTGGGCCACGCCGCTTTTCGTCTCCAGACCCCCGGCGGCAAGATCGTCTACATCGACCCCTGGTTGAGCACCAACCCCGCCTGCCCCGCTGACCTGAAGCAGGTGGACAGGGCGGATATCATCCTGGTGACCCACGGCCACTCCGATCACCTGGGCGACACTCTCTCCATTGCCCAGGCCACCGGGGCCAAGGTGGTGGCCATACCGGAGATCTGCATGTGGCTCAACGCCAAGGGCATCCCCCAGGAGCGGACCCTGGACATGAACAAGGGCGGCACCCAGGTGGTGGACGGCATCAAGGTGACCATGGTTCAGGCTGTGCACAGCGGCGGCATCTTCGAGCCCGGCGGTGCCGTCTACGGCGGCGAGCCGGCCGGCTTCGTCATCGAGTTGGAGAATGGCTTCCGGCTCTACCACGCCGGTGACACCGCCGTCTTCAGCGACATGAAGATCATCGGCGAGCTGTACCAGCCGGAGCTGGCCATGCTCCCCATCGGTGACCACTACGTCATGTCGCCGCGGGAGGCGGCCTACGCCTGCCGTCTCCTGGGCTGCAAGCTGGTGATACCGATGCACTATGGCACTCTGCCTGTGCTCACCGGCACTCCCCAGGCGCTGCGCCAGGAGACGGCGGCCATCGATGGCCTGGAGATCCTGGAGATGCGGCCGGGGGAGACTCTGAAGTAGGCATGGTCGAGCAGGCGGAACCTAACGCCTCAGCCAAGGGGGCACCAGCCCGCCGCCGCGGCACCGACAGCCAGCGGGCGAAGCCGCCGCTCACCCTGGTGGATGCCATCGGGCAGCCGCTGACCTTCCGCCAGCGGCCCCGGCGTATCGTCTCTCTGGTGCCGAGCCTCACCGAGGCCCTGTTCGCGTTCGGGCTGGATGAAGAGATCGTGGGGGTCACGCGGTTCTGCGTCGAGCCTCGTCAGGGCGTGGCCGGAAAGACGAAGGTCGGGGGCACCAAGACCCTGAACGTAGCCAGGATTCGCGCTCTTGAACCGGACCTGGTGATCGCCAGCGCCGAGGAGAATAGCCCCGACGACGTCAAGCAGCTCATGGATGACGGCTGGCCGGTGTTTGTGAGCTTGGCGACCAGCGTGCAGGGCGCTATCCATCTCCTGCGCCAGCTAGCGACCATCACCGGTACCACCGTCGCCGCCCGGCCGATCATCCACGAGGCCAAGGAGGCCCTCGCTTCCCTGCGGGCGGCTAGCGCCGGCCGCGAGCCTCTGCGGGTGTTCTGCCCGATCTGGAGCAATCCTTACCTGACCATCGGCCCAGGGACCTACGTGCACGACGTTATCGCCGTCTGTGGCGGTCGCAACGTCTTCGCCAACGGGCCGGGGCGCTACCCGGAAGTGCAGCTCGCCCAAATGGCGGCGCTCGACCCGGAGGTCATCCTCCTGCCCAGCGAGCCCTATCGCTTCCGGGAGAGGCACAAGGCCGACTTTCGGGCCTTCCCGCAGGTGACGGCGGTCAAGAACGGCCACATCTTCCTGGTGGACGGCAAGACGCTCTGCTGGTACGGGCCGCGCATCGGGCGCAGCCTGCGGGAGCTGAGCGCCCTGCTGGACGGTGCCCGCGGCTAGAAGGGGAAGCGGTGGCGAGCGCGAAGGACGGTGTCCAGAAACTGATGCTGGGCAGGCCCGCCATCCGGCATCGATCGTATCTCTAGAGGGCGGAAGGCTTGGGCTTAACATATTCTGGCGGTTCCTGGATGGGGTATAATACTCCATAGATAGGTAGAGAGGCTGTTGAAAAACCCTCTTGTTCCGCTCATGGTTCGACAGGCTCACCACGAGCGGAGGTATGCAGGCACCTGAGGCCTCCGCCGGGGGCGGACTGTCGAAGGGCGAACAGCAGTCCTTTGCAACAGCCTCTAGAATTGTGGGTGGTGAAGGATGAATCAAGCGAAGACGGTTTTGCTTCTGGCGGCCCTGGCGGCCCTCTTCCTGGGCCTGGGATGGCTGTTTGGCGGGACCACCGGCCTCATCGTTGCCTTTGCCTTCTCGCTGGTGATGAACGTCGGCTCCTACTGGTTTTCCGACCGCCTGGCCCTGACCATGGCCGGTGCGCATCAGGTGACGGAGGAGCAGGAGCCGCATCTGCATCGTCTGGTGGCCGAGGTGGCAGGGATGGCTGGCCTGCCCAAGCCCAAGGTCTACATCATCCAGAACGATTCGCCCAACGCCTTCGCCACCGGCCGTAACCCCAAGCATTCGGCGGTGGCTGCGACCACCGGCATCATTCGCATACTGAACGATGATGAGCTAAAGGGCGTGCTGGCCCACGAGTTGGGCCATATCAGGAACCGCGACATTCTGGTTAGCACCATCGTGGCCACCATCGCAGGCGCCATCATGTTCCTGGCGATGATCGCCCGCTGGAGCCTGTTCTTCGGAGGCTTCGGCAGGTCGCGCAACGGGAACAGCGGCCTGATAGGGCTGGCCCTGTGGCTGGTGATCATCATCGTGGCCCCCATCGCTGCCATGATGGTCCGCATGGCGATATCGCGAGCGCGCGAGTACGGCGCCGACGAGGCTGGCGGTCGCATCTCCGGGCGGCCCCTGGCCCTGGCCAGCGCCTTGCGCAAGCTGCATGTGGGCGCCCAGATGCGGCCGATGCAGGTGAGCGAGTCAACCGCCCATCTCTACATCGTCAACCCGTTGCGGTCCGACTTTGTGGGCAAACTGTTCAGCAGCCACCCGCCCATCGAGGACAGGATAGCCCGCCTGGAGCGCCAGGCCCAGAGCATGGGCGTCTGGGGGTAGATTTCTCCGACAGGCGAACGGCCATAAGACAGCCAGCGGATAGCGCCCCTCTCGGGGCTATACGCTGGCTGTCTTGCCGCAGGAAGGGAGGGCACAACATGGTGGAGGAAATGAAGGAACCGGGGGCCGGGCAGGAAGAGGCTCCGGCCGAGCCGGAGCAGCCCCTGGTCCAGCCAGCGCAGGCTGAGGCCGAGCCCCGGCCGCAGCCGCGAAGAGGGGGGTTGCCCCCCCATATCGTTTCGGCGATCGTATCGGCCATCGTGCTGGTGGTGTTTGCGCCGGACCTGTTTGCGGCCGGCTTCTTCACCAACGAACTGGTGAGCGATGACGACGGCGGCGGTGGGCCATCGGTGGCGGCCACCGCCCAACCGACCGCGGCTGCTCAGCCGCAGGCCACGCCGCCGCCAGCGGCAGTGGCCACTGCCGACGATGACCCTTACCTGGGCGCGGTGGACGCCGCGGTGACCATCATCGACTTCAGCGACTTCCAATGACCGTTCTGCAAGCGTTTCCGTGATGAAACGCTGGACCAAATCCTGACGACCTACCAGGGCAAGGTAAAGTACGTGCTGCGCGATTTCCCGCTCACCAGGATTCACCCTTGGGCTCAGAAGGCGGCCGAGGCCAGCGAATGCGCCGACGACCAGGA
>JAUYDU010000149.1 GCA_030691665.1 Chloroflexota bacterium | reverse complement strand
CAGCTCTGGGATGACCACGGCCTCGGCGTCTTCGGTGGCTAGCTGGAACAGCTTGTCGCCCATCCTCTGGCCGTCCAGCTCGGCGCTGCACCAGGGGAAAGGGCCGCGATGGGCCAGGCACACGAGCTGGCGGGTCTCGTTATCGCGCAGGAGCATCTCGGCGCAGGTGGCCCCGACCAGGGCCACCGCCTCGTCCAGGACGCAGCCGCAGATGTCCTCCAGGGTGGAGGCGCTGCCGATCCTGGCAGCGACCGAGCTGATGACGTTCAGAGGGGTTGCTGACGTCTCCACATTCTGGCGGCGGCGAGCCTTTTTGGCCACTGTGCATCCTCGTGATTGGCGGCAGCGCTAGACTACAGCCAGTTTCAAAAGTCGTTTTCGACCCCCGCCTAAAGGCGGGGGCATCGATGCCGCCCCGTTCACGGGGCGGTGCCGTAGGAGCTTTGAAATAGCTTCTAACATAACGGGGCAACCTGGGCTACCTTAGCGTCCGCTCAAATTATACCACGCTTCGTAAATAAATAAGCCCGTCCTCTTGGTTCTCTCGATGCCCTGGCTCTGGGGTGCTCTAGTGGAAAGGCCTCATCGCGCCTATGGCGTGTTTCCCCTAGACTGAATGCCTTCTTTCTGTGATGCTTCTTACCTGAGGCATGACTATTCTGCCCTTGGGCGAGAGCGCCCATCTTATGGCAACGAGCGGGCCAGACGAACGCCTGCCTGCCGGCAGGCAGGTCCGCCGCGGCCGCTAGTCTGGGGGAGACGATATGCCGGATGCCACCTACGATGCTGTGATCATTGGCGCCGGACACAATGGTATGGCCCTGGCCACCTACCTGGCGAAGTCGGGATGGGAGGTGGCCGTCTTCGAGAGCCGCGGCGAGGAAGGCGGTGGCCTGGTCACCGAGGAGGTGACGCGGCCGGGCTTCCTCCACAACCTCCACGCCAACTACCACACCCTGGTGGGCGTCTGCCCCGTCTACGACGACCTCAATCTCTACGACCACGGCCTGCGCTATGTGCGCCCGCCGGTCCAGATGGGCGCCGTCTACAGCGACGGCACCGCCCTCACCATCCACACCGACCTCGACAAGACCTGCGCCTCTATCGCCCGCTTCTCTCAGAAGGACGCCGATACCTTCCGCCGCCTGTTCGAGGAGGCCAAGGGCTACCTGGACCTCCTCATCCGCACCCTCATGTATTCGCCCCCCATCCCCTTGCGGGACATCACCAAGGCCCTCGTGGTGTGGAAGGTGCAAGACAAGTCGGAGTTCCTGTCGGTGCACCTGCGCCAGATGAGCGTTAACGACTTCCTGAACCAGCACTTCGAGAACGAGCGGGTGAAGGCCATGCTGGCCTTCCACACCTCCCTGGGCGGCTACTCCACCGACCGCAAGGGCCTGGCGATCTCCTTCCCCCTTCTCCTGGGCAAGATCGACAACTGGCACGTCTCCGTGGGCGGCTCGCACAATCTGGCCCACGCCCTCTGGGAGGCCGTCGCCCATAGCGGCGGCCACGTCTTCCTCAAGCACGGTGTGGAGGAGATCATCATCGACAAGGGGCGGGCCGCCGGCGTCCGCCTCAACGATGGCAGCGTGGTGGCAGCCCGCCACCTGGTGGCCAGCTCGATCGACCTGGAGCAGACCTTCCTCAAGCTGGCTAAGGACGGCCTCTCCCCCGAGTTCATCGAGAAGGTGGAGAGCTACCCCCACATGGATTGGTCTTTCTTCACTGTGCACCTCGCTCTTAGCCAGGCGCCCCAGTATCGAGCGGCCGAGTTCGACCCCGATATCAATCAGGCTTGGGTCCTCAACGCTGGCTACGAATCGCTGGAGGACCTGAACGACCACTGGCGGCAGATCCGCCGCGGTCGCCTGCCAGACCCCAGGCTCAACTGCGCCGTGAACTCCCTGCACGACCCCCTGGACGCCCCCGATGGCTGCTACACGGGGCTGATCCGCCACTTCGCCCCGTACAATCTGGCCACGGGCGGGCCGGAGGCCTGGGACGAGTTCAGGGACGGCTTTGCCCAGCGCTGCATCGATAAGTGGGCCCAATATGCGCCCAATCTGCCCGGCGCCATCCTCGACTGGACGGCCCACACCCCCCTGGACATCCCTCGCCGCATCGTCAACATGGTGCAGGGCGACTGGATGAGCGGCCTCATCGCCCTAGACAACCTCCTCACCGAGCGCCCCTTCCCCGAGCTGAGCCAGTATCGCACGCCCTTCAAAGGGCTCTACATGTGCGGAGCTACCCAGCATCCCCACGGATTCATCACCTTCGCCCCGGCCTACAACGCCCTCCAGGTGATCGCCGAGGACTACCACCTGGAGCGCTGGTGGAGATAGAGATGAAGGACGGGGAGCAGGCCGCGATCCCGGTACGTCTGCTCGATGGCGACGCCAGCAGTGGCCTGGGCCTGATGACCATGCAATACCTGGAGCAGACCCTCGAACAGGCCCCCCACAGGCGGCGCCAGGCGCGAAACCTGCACGGACGTGTAGCTCTGCAAGCCACCGACGCCGACGTGACCATCACCGTCAGCTTTCAGGGAGATGAGATCGAGATCCAGAACGGGGCGGTGCCGCCCCTGGATGCCTACGTCGGCGGGCCCTACGAGGCCCTCACTGATCTCCTGGCTGGCCGGGCCAACCCGGTCCTGGAGCACCTGCGGGGCCGCCTGCGCGTGCGGTCGCGGGTGCGCGATCTCTTCCTGCCGTATAGAGTGTACAATCTGCTCAGACTGAGTCCTGCTGGAGAGGGTGCTGCGCCCAGGAAGTGGCTGTGGGGAGCGGTGGTCCTTGCCGCCGTCTCGGCTGGGGTCGCCGTCCTTATCCTGAGAAGGTCTCGGACCGGAGGAGGAAGATAGTGCCGGATGCTAGCTTTGACGCAGTGATCGTGGGAGCGGGGCACAACGGCCTCTGTCTGGCCGCCTACCTGGCCCGGGCCGGCCTCTCGGTAGGGGTATTCGAGCGTCGCCACGACGAGGGGGGTGGCGCCCACACCGAGTCCGACGTCACCGTGCCCGGCTTCTACCACAACCTCCACGCCCAGTATATGGAGTTCATTGACTACATGCCCCTCTACCACGACTTCGAGCTGGAGAAGCACGGCGCCCGCATGATCAAGCCCGAAGCGCAACTGGGCATCACCTTCGCCGACGGTCGTCCGCCCATCGTCATCTACACCCCCGAGCACATGGACAAGACCTACCAGAGCATCGCTCGCTACTCCCAGCACGACGCCGAGGTGTGGAAGGAGATCAAGGGCAAGGTCACCCAGTACGACAAGCTGCTGGCTGCCTTCATCTACAGCCCGCCGCCGGACCCCGCTCGCGGCGACGACGTGGCCGGAGGCACCCAGAGGGCCCTGGACGCTTGGTCCCTCATGGGGCTGCCAGCCACCTTCATGTACAAGTGCCCCAAGGTGATCATCGACGAGCTCTTCGAGACGCCGGAGCTCAGGGCTCTCCTCTATCGCCAGTGTGTGGAGTGGGGGAGCAACCTGCACGCCGGCACGGGCTGGGGCTTCGTCATCTCCGTCGTCTGGCTGGCCGGCATCCACTACCTATCCGTCGGTGGCACCCATACCCTGGCCCACGCCATGGCCAACGCCTGCCTCAAGGAAGGGGTGACCCTGCGCTCCACCAGCCCCGTGGTCCAGATCAACCTCAAGAACGGTCACGCCACCGGCGTAAGCCTCAAGGACGGCACGCAGATCGAGGCCCGCAAGCTGGTGGCCAGCAACGCCGACCCCCGCACTACCTTCGTGGAGCTGATCGGCGAGGAGCGCCTCAGCCCCCTGCGGCTGGAACGCCTGGCTGGCTGGCGCTTCGGGCCCGAGCACGTCCTGGCCACTCCCTCCTTCGCCCTTCACCGGCCTCCTGACTACAAGTCGGCCAAGCACGATCCGGCCATCAACAAGTGCTTCTACACCGTGGTCGGCTTCGAAACCGATCACCAGGTCTCCGACTACATCCTCGAGGCCTACGGCGGCGCCGTCCCCAAGCGACCGGGGGCCGGCACCTGGGTGAACTCCCTGTGGGACCCCACTCAGGCTCCCCCCGGCAAGCACAGCATGAACGGGTGGTTCTTCTTCCCCAACGCCTCCTGCCTCTCTGAAGCCGAGTGGGACGAGGTGCGGGCCACCTACAACGATCGCTTCCTGGAGCTGTGGGGCCAGTACGCTCCCAACATGACCAGGGAGAACGTCATCGCCCACAAGCTGTACGTCCCCTTCGACATCGAGAAGAAGATCGGCATGCCCGAGGGCGACTTCTCCCACGGCCGCCCCGGCCACATCGAGATGGGCCGCTCCCGCCTGTACTGGTATCGTACGGAGATCGAGGGGCTCTACCTGTGCGACGCCGCGGTGGGCGGCGGCGGTATCAGCGCCGCTGGCGGCTACAACTGCTTTAGGGTAATCTGTGAGGACTACGAGCTGCCCAAGATCTGGCAGAAGCCGGGACGCTTCTACTAGGGGGCCCCTCACCGATTCGACTGCGGGAGGTCTTTCGCGATGCCAGAGATCTACACGGCGGCCTGGTATGACAGCCTGAAGCACGTGCTGAACCAGAGCCAGCAGGTCGTCAAGAAGGCGCCGCCCGGCCACTGGCGAGTGCTGGCCGAGATCAGGGGCGATGGCGCGTCGCCCTACCTGGGCGCCGGCCAGACCAAGCGTTTCGCCCTCGACTTCGACGAAGGCAAGTGCACCGAGTATCGTGAGCTCGCCGAGCCGCCGTCCAGGCGAGACTTCGATTTCACCATGGACCTGCCGGCTAGCCTGTTCGAGGGCATCGTTGCCAATGAGGTGGACCCCGTGAAGGCCGGCCTCAAGGGGGAGATCCGCATCGTCGGCGACATGCGCATCCTGATCCAGCACGCCGAGCTGGTGAACATCCTCCACGATGTCTACGTCCGGGAGGTGGAGACCGCCTGGCCCCGGGGAAAACCGCCATATGATTAGGCGACATATCTTGACGAATCGCCCCGTAGGGTCTATATAGGGTCTATACATTGATGTACCGTGATAGCGCGCGCCATGTAAAGACGCCCGGCCTGGCCTGACCTTGACATAAGCAGATAACCTATAATCACAGGAGGAACGTCCGACTCGTGGCGGTGTAGACGGTCATGACGGCTTACGTAATACAGCGCATTCTGCTCGCTATCCCCGTCGTTCTGCTGGTGGTCACCCTGGTGTTCCTGGCTACCCATACGCCCCGCTTCGCTGACTTTGCCGTAAACCGAATCTGCAAAGGCGATCCGGTGCAGTGTGAGGAGGTGCGCCACGACCTCGGCCTGGACAAACCCCTGCCGGAACAATACGTCCGTTATGTCGGCGGCCTTCT
The DNA here is from genome assembly GCA_030691665.1 of Chloroflexota bacterium. Lineage (GTDB taxonomy): Bacteria > Chloroflexota > Dehalococcoidia > SM23-28-2 > SM23-28-2 > JAUYDU01. The sequence continues at coordinate 78 of JAUYDU010000149.1, read as the reverse complement.
CCGCGGCGACCTGGGCGACTCGATTCTAACTGGGCGGCCGGTCCTCCTGGAGTTGAAGGATAGGCTGGCCCCCAGTAT
>JAUYDU010000058.1 GCA_030691665.1 Chloroflexota bacterium | reverse complement strand
CGGCAGCGACATCGACCCTGAGCGGGTGGTGACCCTGGAGGTAAGCCGGGGCCCCTAGCCCATGGCCCCCGCAGGCAGCAGCGTCGGGCGCGGCGGCTCCGACCTGTCGAGGGTGTCCCTGTGCTGGCTCGGCCGGGCCATCAAGGCGACGGCGCTGGCGCTGGTCGCTCTGGCCGGCCTGCTGGCCTGGGTGGGCTACCTGTGGGTGAGGCCGCGTCGCCTGTTTCTGGAAGAGCCCATCCCGCCCGACATCTCCGCCGAAGACGTCTACTTTGCCAGCCGCGACGGCACCCGCCTGCATGGCCTGCACCTGGTTGGGCAGCCCGAATTCCCGGCGCTGCTGCTCTGCCACGGCTACTTCAAGAGCTTGGCCGAGCCGTTCCAGCTAGCCTGCGACCTCAATCGGCTGGGCTACCACCTGTTCCTGATCGATTTCCGGGCCTGTGGCCTGAGCGGCGGCCGCTACACCACCGTGGGCTATCGGGAGGTGTCCGATGTGCTGGGGGCGGTGGACTACCTGCGCGCTCGTCTGGGCGACGGCGCCATCGGCGTGGTAGGCATCTCGATGGGGGCGGTGGCAGCGATCATGGCGGCGGCCGACTGCTTGGATATCGGGGCGATGGTGGTCGATTCGGCCTACGCCGACCTGGAGAGCGCGATCGAGGAGAAGATAGCCGACATCGTCCGCCTGCCCTTCCTGGTGCTGTTGGGATGGGTCAGCTCAGGGTGGGGGAATGGCTCTCGAGGGGCGACGTGGCGGCGGTGCGGGCGATAGACTACGTGGGCCGGTTCGCGCCGCGGCCGCTGCTGTTCATCTACGGCGAGCTGGACGACTACCTGCCGGCCGATCACCCCCAGCGCCTGTTCCAGGCGGCCAGGGAGCCGAAGGAGCTATGGCTGGCGCCAGGCAGCGGCCATGCCATGGCCCGCCTGGACCACCGCCGGGAGTACGTGGAGCGGGTGCATTCGTTTTTCGGCCGCTACCTGGTTCGGCAGGGCTGAAGCCCTGCAGCTACGGGGGGCTGGTGAGGGCAGGGCTTGCGCCAAAGGCGCATCCGCCTTGGGCGGAACCTTCGGCGGAATGGTCATTGAGAGAACAAAGGCTCAAGCCTGGCATAGCCCGATGTAGCGGAAGCCTTTAGGCTTCCACGCTATGTCATGGAGGCCTGAAGGCCTCCGCTACATTACCCCGCGCTCAGCTTGTTGGGCAGGGCTGAAGCCCTGCAGCTACAGGTCTTAGCCTCAGGCGGCGAAGGGGTCGCCGAAGGCGTGGATGACCTCGATCTCGTAGTCGACGAGTTCGGCGTCGAGCCGTTCGCGCTGGATGAAGGCGACTACCTTGGAGAGCACCTGGTGGGCGTGCTCCTCGCTGGTGGTGACGCAGCCGATGCCCAGGGAGGCCATTTGCCAGCGGTCGTGCTGGTCGACCTCGGCGACGGAGACGTTGAAGCGGTTGTGGATGCGGGCGGTGAGGGACTTCAGGACACGGCGCTTGTCCTTGAGGGAGTGATTTTCGGGCAGGCGCAGGCGGACGCGGCACAGCCCTACAGTCATGCTAGCCCTCTTCAGCTTCCGTCTCCGCGTGAGCGGCGGAGAGGTCTTGTTGTGGCAGGGGCGGCAGGTCCTCGGGCTTCTCCAGGCCGAAGTATTCTAGAAAGCGGAAGGTGGTGCCAAAGAGGTAGGGGCGGCCCTGGGCATGGGCTCGGCCCACCTCGGCGATGAGGCCACGCGCCTTGAGGGAGGCGATGGCCCGCTCGCAGTTGACGCCGCGGATGGCCTCGATGGCGGCGCGGGTTATCGGCTGCTTGTAGGCGATGATGGCCAGGGTCTCCAGGGCGGCATGGGAGAGGCGGTGGTCCTCATCGAGGCCGAGGAAGCGCTCCACGTAGGGGGCTACCTCGGGGGCGGTCACCATCTGGACGACCGAGCCGGTGCGCTGGAGGCGGACGCCCCGCTGGCGGCACTCGTCGCTGAGGGCGTCGAGGGCCTCGGCCACCATCTGAGGGCTGACGCCCAGGGAGCGGGCCAGGACGCCGATCTCCAGGGGCTCCTCGGCCACGAAGAGGAGGCTCTCGATGACGGCTTTCAGCTCTGAGGGCGACGGCAGGTCGTTCATGGCTGGCGGGCAGGTCCACCCGGCGGCGGGCGGGGACTAGGCTTCTTCGGCCCGAGGCTGACCCTCCGCCAAAGGCGGATCCGCCTCTGGCGGAGCCTCAGGCGAAGCCTCCGGCGGGGGTTCGGGCAGTGGGGGCGGTCCTTCGACATCAGCCGAAGGCAGATCCGCCTCCGGCGGAGGCTCAGGGCTGTCCCCTTCGGCTTCGCTCAGGGCGGGCGGAGGCATCTCCTCGGTGGTGGCGAGCCTTATCCGGACGGTGGGCAGGCCGACCAGGGCGACGCCGATCTTCTGCTCGATGGTGTCCTGGGTAACGCGGCAGGCCTCTTCGGTGGCCAGGGCGACGTTGCTATCGGGGGCGAGGGTTAGCTCCAGGGCGACCGCCAGCCCTTTGTCGCGGGCGGCCACCGAGGCCTTGGCCTGGCGAACCTGGGGCAGGGCGCTCACTTCCTGCTCGATGCGCTGGTTGATGGCCTCGACGGGGAGGATGGCGGTGGCGCCGGTCACCGCGGCCAGGCGGATGTCGGTGGCTGGCCCTTCGGGGGCCAGCTCGGCGACGATGACGATGAGGCACAGGACGATGAGGGCGGCGGCGCTCAGGGTGAGGATGAGCTTGGAGGGGTTGTCGGTGTGGTCGTTCAGGTAGGCGACCAGGTCGCCCAGGCGGTCGATGGTTTGGATGTCGGCGCGCCAGGCCAGCAGGATGACCAGGGCCATGAGGACGATCCAGATGGCCGCCAGACCGACGATGATGACCCGGTTGAAGACATCCACCCTGCTTCTCCTCTCAGTTGGCCAGGTCCGCCCAGAGTCCGTCGCCGAAGGCGTCGCCCAGGCGAGCGGGCAGGAGTCGATTGGTCAGGTCGGGTTGCGGGCCTGGAGCGAGAGGCGATCCATGTTCGGCGCAAGTGTAGACGCGCAGGTAGTTGTCGGTCAAGCCCCGCCACAGAGGTTGCCCTTCGACTAGGCTCAGGGCAGGCTCTTCGCTACGCTCGGGAACGGCTCTCGCCTCCTCCCAGAGGACGGCCAGCGTTCGGCCCCGGAAGCGGGCGCGGAAGGCGGCGGCGGAGGTGTGGGCCAGGGCCAGCATTCGCTCCAGGCGTTGGCGCTTGATGGCCGCGGGCACCTGCTCTTTCAGGAGGGAGGCCGCCGTGCCGGGGCGTCGGGAGTAGGGGAAGACGTGGACGGCGGCGAAGCCGAGCTCCTGGCAGAGGTGGTAGGTGCGCTGGAAGTCATCTTCGCTCTCGCCGGGGAAGCCGACGATGACGTCGGTGGTGACGGCGACGTCGGGGACGTGCTCGCGGATGAGGGCCAGGGCGCGGCGGTACTGGTCGACGCTGTAGCGACGGCGCATGGCGGCCAGGATGCGGTCGCTGCCGCTCTGGAGGGGCAAGTGGAAGTGGCGGCAGAGGCGGCGGTCCTGCCAGAGGCGCAGGAGGTCCTCGTTGATGTCCTGGGCCTGGAGGGAGGAGAGGCGGAGGCGAGGCCCCGACAGGTCGGGGTGGGCCAGGAGGGCGGCCAGGAGATAACGGGGGCCGTCGGTCAGGCCGAGGTCGTGACCGTAGTTGCCGAGCTGGGTGCCGGTGAGGACGACTTCCTTGGCACCCTCTTGGTGGCGGGCTCGCACCTGGGCGACGACATCGGCTACGGGCACGCTGCGCTCGCGGCCGCGGGTGCGAGGGACGATGCAAAAGGCGCAGACCTCGTTGCAGCCTTCCTGAATCTTGACGAAGGCGCGGGTGCGCAGGGCATCGGCGGGGGCGATGGTTGAGGGATTAGTTCCGGGCCCCCGCCTGTCCGCCATGCGGACTCCGCCTCTGCGGATGGCGGAGAAGGCGGGGGCATCAATCGGCACTTCGATGCCGCCCCCTTTAGGGGGCGGTAGCAGAAACCCACTCGCCAACGCGACCCGCGACCCTTGACCGCCGCCGTGCAGGTGGGCGAGGAGCCTGGCGGCGAGGGCTGGCTTGTCGGCGTTGGCGACCACGATGTCGGCGCCGAGACGCTGGGCCAGGTCGGGGCCGGCGCTTTCGGCGTAGCAGCCGGCCAGGACGACGGTGGCCTGGGGCGACAGGCGGCGGGCCAGGCGCACCAGGTGGCGCGACTTGCGGTCGGCGACGTGGGTGACGGAGCAGGTGTTGACGACGTAGGCGTCGGGCGGACGCCCGCCTGTCTGGGCGGCGGGGGAGGCGCGGTCGACGATGCGGCAGCCGCGGGCCAGGAGCTGCCGGGCCAGGGCCTGGGAGTCGGCCTGGTTGAGCTTGCAGCCCAGGGTGAGGATGGCGACGGTGGGGGCATCCACGACAGGGATCATCGTAGCATATGGGCGGCGCTGGCCGAAGGGGCGTTGGGGGGTGCGGCGGCCAGGCCGGAGAGTCTTGCCTATGGAGGGCGTGCGGGGCCCGCCCCGTAACTGGTTCCAGGTTGGTGGGTATCTGAATCAACACTGCGGGATAAATCCCGCAGCTTGTGATGTCGAATCTATGCAGCTGCGGGTTTCAACCCGCAGGGCCATGTCTCAGCCCTGCCAAACCAGCATCCACCGGATTCGGGCCAGTGACCCCCACCCCCTACCGCCGATCGCGCCGCCTGTCAGCGCGCAGAGGGCCAGTCGGGCACGCCGGCCGGCCCCTGGACGGTGAAGGTGCCGGTCTGGGCCAGCTCGTCGTCGAAGTAGAGCTGGAACTCGTAGGTGCCGCCGGGCAGGGGGTCGTCCATCTCCAGGCCCACCCACCAGTTGCCGCTGTCGCCGCCCTCCCAGGCGTAGCGGTCGGACTCGTAGACACGGTCCTGGTCGGCAGAGACGGGGCTCTTCCAGACCCAGAGCCAGTCGTACTCGGCGACAGTGGCGGCGTCGTCGTAGTCGAAGAACGTATAGAGGTTGGTGGGGCCTTCGGGGAAGCTGCTGGTGGGTCCGATGGGCGTATCGTCGGCGCTGACGTCCTGGGCGAAGGTGATGGGGCCGACGGAGGGGCCGACGGCTGTCCGCCCCACGTAGGTGGTGGCCTCGGCGACCTGCTGTCCCTGCGCCTCCAGCACCAGGCGATACTTGCCCGTGAGCAGGGGCTGCTTTGGCTCCAGGCTGACCCAGGCGGCGCCGCTCTCGCCCAGGGTCCAGGGCTCGCGGGGAGCGCTGAGCTCCTCGTCGAGGACGCCGTCGATGTACCACTTGTCCACCCAGTCGTAGCCGTCCTTCATGCCGGCGTAGTCGAAGCTGAAGACCAGCTTGGTAGTGGCGGCTGGGAACTCGTTGACGATGTCGATGAGCTCGCCGTCGGGGGTGACGTCGCGGGCGAAGACCAGGCCGGTGATGAAGACCTGCCCGACTTCCGGCGTGGCGGCTGGCCGCTGCCTCTGGCCGGTGGCCACGAAGCCGCCGGCCTGGGCGCGGTCGATGACGTCCGTCGCCAGGTCCACTGGCCGCACGCGGTTGATGGAGCCGCCGACGTCGATGGTGGCGCGGGTGGGGACGCCCACCAGGCGGCCCTGGGCGTCGAGGGCGGCGCCGCCGCTGTTGCCGGGCGAGGCGCCGGCGTCGGTCTTGATCCAGGCGCGGCGTTCTTCCACGCCCTCTTGGGAGAGGAAGCCGCTGACCCGGCCGGCGGTGAAGGTGATGCTCTCGCCGCCGATGGTGGGGTAGCCGAGGATAGTGAGCTCCTGGCCCAGCACCAGAGTGGTGGCGTCGCCCAGGGGGATGGTGGGCAGGTTCAGGGTATTGGGGTCGATCTCGTTGCCCTCGTTGTCGGCGTAGGGCTGGATGACGGCCAGGTCGAGGAGGGGGTCCTGGGCGAGGACGCGGGCGAAGTAGGAGGGCTCGGGTGCCTGGTCGGCGGTGGTGGTGAGGGCGACGCCCAGCTCGTCGCGGCGGATGATCTCGCCGCTCTCCGTCTCGACCTCCTCTTCGACGACGTGGTAGTTGGTGAGGATCAGGCCCGACTTATCGATGATGGTGCCGGAGCCGCGCCACAGCTCTTCGTAGCCGTCGGCTGTCTCCCGCAGGGCGACGACCTGGACAACGGCGCGGGCCAGGTCCTCGACGGAAGTAGCAGCACGAGTAGGGGAGGCCGTGGTGGTGGAGAGGGGAGAGGCGGAGGGGGAGGCCGTCGAGGGTGCCTTCTCCTCCCCCTGGCAGGCTGCGGCCAGGGGCAGGAGGATGGCGAGGCTGGCGAGAAGGAGAGGCAGCAACGCCGGACGTTTCATAGCAACGCTCCCTTCGCTGCCCCATCGCTACGCTCAGGGCTTCGGCTCAGGGCAGGTAATTGGCCAGGCTTTCCAGGGGATTGTAGCGGGCCCTGGCGGGGGAGTCAATGAACTGTGGGAGGTAGTTGGTGAGTAACGCCGTCCAAGGGCGCGCTGGGTGCTAGAAGACTATGGATACGCGCTCGCTCTCGAACGCTTTGAGTCTTCCTTCGTTCCTG
>JAUYDU010000358.1 GCA_030691665.1 Chloroflexota bacterium | reverse complement strand
AGCCACGCCGTCATCCGCCTGGAGCCGTAGAAGGGCGTCTCCAGGTACTGGCGGTCCATCAGCCCCATCAGCTCCAGGTCTTCTCCATCCACTCTCCTGGCCTGGTAGTACGCCGATGACCGGCTGATCCCCAGCAAGCTGCACTGGCGGGACAAGGACAGCTTGGGATCTCCACGCTCTATCATCCCCAGCCGCCTCTCCCGGGTCATGCACCGCACCTCCGCTCCAAGAAATCCCGTTCTACCTTGAGCTGCCCTATCTGCTGGTAGAGCTGGGCAACCAGGGCCTCATTCGCCTTCTCCTGCCCTCCTCCATCCTTGAACAGCTCCCCTGCCCCCTCAAGCAGCATCCTTTTCCAGGTGTGGACCTGGCTGGGATGGACCTGGAACCGGCTGGCCAGCTCGGCTACCGTCTCGTCACCCTTGAGAGCCGCCACGGCCACCTTGGCCTTGAAAGATGCGCTGTGCTTCCTGCGTATTGTGCTCATGTCCTCGCTCCTTCACGTTTCTGCTATTCTAGGAGCGGGACTCTCTCTTATCCACCTGTCCGAATTTCGGGGTCCACCTCAGCCCTCACTACTCCCTGGAGCACAGCCCAGGTGGAGGGTCAAAACACCAGGGTGAAGCTGATAAAGCGCCTGGGCTACGGCCGGGCCAAGCTCGACCTGCTCAACGCGCGCATCCTCCACAGGGCAGCAGCTTAACGGTGACGCTCCGTTTGCAGATGTCCACGCCCGCGGGCAACCCGGGCGCTACAGCTGAGGCCATGACGTCCACCCGTCTCGGCCCCACAGGGCGGCCTATCTCCTTGGGCAGCGGTGAACAACCACGGCGGTGAGCAGCCCGCCGGGCAGCCGCTGACTCTCTCCCAACCTATCCCTTGGTCATCACATTTGCGGAAGAGCCGAATTTCGGGGTCCACCTCACCTCGAGTCGTAGAGACAGGCACGCACTATGGCATTGAGATTGTCATGGCGTTCAGGAGCGACGCTTGGCCAGGCGTCTCGCAATCCAGAATAGAGTAACCATGGTCCCGATTCCCAGAATAACAAAGAGGGCTAGGAAGAACCACCTCGCCTCTGGTGTACCCATAATCTTGGTAATCGCAGGAGGAAGCACAGGCGCCTTGGACTCACCCTTCACTGCTGGCTGCCCGTCTATGACCTTTACCTCTGCCCCTTCCAAGAGGGCGAGCTGGCCATCGGCGTACTTCAGAACTGCGTTGAGGAGATACCGTCCGTCGGACAGATGGACAGGGTAGGTAACCTGGAAGGTGGTGGTGTCCCCTGGCAGAACAGTGTCCATCTTAAGGGAAATGGAAGCAAGATCCTTGTCTTCCAGGTCAGTGATCAACAGTGAGCCCTCGGCTTTTATGAAGATGTTGCCCGTGTTGCGCACGGCAATTACGAAGGTCGCCCCCTGGTCGTCCTGCTGCTTGAGGCTGGCGCCGGTGATCTCCAGCCCAGCGACATGGGGGCCGGGCACATCTATCACCACTGCCACTCCTGCCTGCCGCACCACCCTCGCCCCGAACTGTCCCTCGCCTGCTCCGCTGGGCGGGGCTTCCACCACCAGGCCAGCCACGTGGTGGCCGGGCGAGGCATCCGGGGGTACGTTTATAGTGAAGGGCACCACCATGTCTTTGCCGGGCTCTAAGCTAATTTCTGTCACCGAGAGGGACAGCCAGCGAGCCACGCCGTTTATTTCCTGGCCCTGCCCGGCGAAGGCGGTGCCGCCGTTTATGGCGGTGATTCCGTCAGCGGCAAACAACTTCAGGGTGACCGGCACGTCCCCGCTGTTCATCACCAGAGCCTCATCGGTCATGGCCGAGCCGGGCGCCAGTTCGTGTACGAAGTAGGAGAATGTTCCCGGCCTGCCCGGGTCAGCCTTGGTCGGCCTGATGCCGAAGGACATATTCCCATCGTCAGCCAAGACAATTCCTGCCCAACCCAGAATGACCAGACTAGCGAGTGCGAGCGCTAGGCAAAGCTTTCTCTTCATTGTATCCTCATTGTTCCCGTCTCCTCAATTATGGCCCCGCGCTGATGACGATAGTCACCGTGGCAGTGTAGTTACCCGCATAGGTTTCCGCCGGGACTGTCAACCGGAAGTCGGGAGTCAGGTCGTAAACGCCGTTACCTTCGCTCACAGCCGCTGAGGCTATCTTGAGGGCCGTCCCGCTCAGGGTGGCGAAGGTGGTCTGGGTGGAAGCCGGTTTTGTATTGCCGGAGACCACCACGATGTTGGTGTCCAGCAGGCGGACCTGAAAGTTGGAGACGGCGATGGTCTTGCCGGCGCCGTTACTGAAATCGGTGGAGGCAACGGTAATGTTCCAGCCGCCGTTCTCCCCCGTGCCGTCGGCTCGCCAGGCGCTGGTGCTGCCGGTCACCACCACGGTGCTGCCATCCAACGTGACGTCGGGGAAGGTGATAGCCGCCGTGGTGATGCTCAGAGCGGCGGCGTTCGTGACCAGTGCCGCAGCGGCGACACTCGTCGCCGCTGCGGCCAGCCATACTCTTAGCGCCAGTCTCAAACTACGCCTGCCTCAGTGTTAGAGCATCCAATGTTTACGGGGCTGAGTTCAGACCTCGGGACAGAAGGCGGGTGCCAGCTTCAGAGAGCTAGGCAGAAACGATAGTGCATTTCCTTGCATTTTTGCAGGTTTCCGTCTACCATAGGGGCATCTACAGAGG
>JAUYDU010000357.1 GCA_030691665.1 Chloroflexota bacterium | reverse complement strand
GAGACGTACCGGCACAGATCCGCGTATCGTGGGTATAGAGTAGGTTCTCCGCCCCCGAAGCCAACTCCAAGTCAACCCTGCGAGTCAAGTTGATTCAGCCAGATGACCACCTGATCGAAAGGCAGAAGAGCAGGCTTCTTTGGCGCATAACCGTAGTCGCAGGCAAGGTCGCATGCATTCGTCAACGCCACGGATACGTGACGAGGAGCAGCCGCCCAAGAGGACGAGGGTAGCTGAATTTCCTCGAGAAGGACATTCAGGCCGGTCGTTCTGTCGAACATGTGAACGCCTGAGGGACCGGCGCGGATCTTCAAGCGGGGTCGAGAGGAGGAGGAAGTAGGCTTAGCGTCCACCAATCGTGCTCCGATCTTATGAGGCGTGCGCTCATGGTTCTGTCGCATCCAACTTGGCACCGCCTGGCATGCTTCACAACGTCCGTGTCGGCACCCTCAAGCCACTCCGCCTTCTGATTCAACGGCTGGCCACAGCCAAATGGCCCCTGAAACCGTCGGCCCTGGGGGGCCCAACCATCCCTTCGCATGGGTACTGCAGCCGAGGCAAATGATAGCGTTGCCCTCATTCGATGTCAAAAGGGGCTGTTAGAGACCCGATCGATGTAGACTCCCCAGCGTGCTCAGCGGTACCACCAGGATCTTGCAATGGGTACATGGGCCAGGGCACTGCACATTAAGTCACTTTGTTCAGGCTGAGTTGGGGCCAGACAGTCCGCGACTCCATCGCGCATTGGGCTGCAAGGGACCCGATATGTTCCACGTGGGCACGCGCTGGCAACGGCGCCGCGCGACGCCACCCTGTCGCCCACACACGGCGCCGCCGCCCTCATACTCCTGCTATTGGCAGCCCCAGGGCGACGCGGCGGAGCAGCGCGGGGACCTCTTCCGCACCGCGGAACTGAGCCTCACCTCGCAGCACCTTCTCCTTCAGCTTCATGGCCACGGCCTCGAACTCACTCCACGGAAGGACGGCCACATCGGCCCTACTGGCGTACTCCACTGTGAGGCAGATGCGAAGCGTGCCGTCAGGGAGGATGGCGACCGCCACGACTGGGCTGGGGGGCAAAGCCAAGGGCTGCTGGCCAACCGCCTTGAGGGTCAGGCCCATCATCGCGACGGCGAGGGTGGACATGATAGCCGCGCGTGGGCGGGCCGCCTCCCACCGCCGGTATTCCGGGGCCACCTTCTCCACCAGAGCGTCGACCCAGGCGGCGCAGCCTTCTCGGTCGAACTCCTCTGGGGTGTGGGAGAGCCGCTTCACCGCGTCGGCGTAGACGGGGAGGAGCCGGTTCATCTCTTCTTTGAGCTTAACCGCCCCTGCCAGGAGCTGCTCGCAACTGCATCCTCCTGCCATGCACGTACTCCTTCAGTGAACTCAACCTGGGGTCGCTGCGATACCGGAAGTCGGGCTGAACGGCGATCCACTTGTCGACGCACTCAACCACCATGGCTATGAGCGCGAAATCCTCGTCGGCGACCTTGCCCGGGTCGGAGACGAAGGGCATAAGCTGGAGCGCCCACCGCACCTGCTCCAGTTCCACCTCCAGCTTGCCTTTCAGCTCCGCCGTCTGCGCCAGCTCCTCGCGGGTGGCCTTCAAAAGACCCAGATCCTTCTCGAACTCAGTAGCTGCCCTGGACATGTGGGCGGTCCTGACCGTGTTCCTCTCCTCCAGGGCAGCCGACTCGCCTTTAAGCCGGTCCCGCTCTGCCCGCGCCCGGGCTATCTGCTCCTCTATGGATAGCAGTTCCTTCAGCCGGGCCTCCAGCTCTGCAACGGGAATCCCCAGCGCGGCTGCCCTTCTCTCCAGGATGCCCACCAGAGATCCCACCTCTTGCCGCAGCTCACCTAGCCTGGCGTTGAGCGCTTTCGCCTGGCCCTCCGACTTTTCCACCTCCACGCGCAGCAACTTCGCTCTCTCCTCCTTGGCGCGCAGGTCGCCCACCTCCGCCATGAGCCTGTCGCGCTGGGCAGCGAGCTCCTTGACCTCGCCCACGAGTCCATCGTAGCTCCCGCCCTTGTCCTGGACGAGCTTGAAGAACTCCATGGCGGCGGGCGCGAACCCTTCTGGGAGTTGAGTGCCCACCTGAGATGAGAACCTGACCCAGTCGTCAAGCTTCTCCGGCCCCACCCCCAACTCCTGCAACCTCTTGAGGAAGAGAATGCCCAACCTCGCCTCGGCCAGGTCCAGCCCCTCCTTCTTGAGCCTCACGGCCAGCGCGTGGGTCTCTTGGAGCCTCTCCCGCAGGTCAGGGATAGGGAACCGGCCGGCCTTGGCGTCCTGGAGGATGGAGATGACCGACCCCTTGGAGATTCCAATCTCCTCCACCACCTCGTTGGCCGAGTGGCCCTTCGCGTAGAGCTCCAGGGCCCGCATCTTCTGGTCAAATGGTATTGCCATGGCGCTGCCTCCTTGCTTTCCTCTGGTGCGACCAGGGTGACTGCCGTTGTCCATCAGATTGCATTCCACCTCGGCGAGGGGTAGGATCACCCCCGTACCTGGGGGGCATCTTGCACCCCACCCCTGGAAACTGACCGTCCAAGTGACCGACCTTTTGACCGATTGACCGCTGAGCCGATATTTCAAGTATAAAGGCTGTGTTGACAGAAGGCAAGATACTGCCCTAATATTAGTTCCAGGAGGGCAGGCGACATGAGCCCCAGGCGTTTGGACGTATCAGAGGAGACTGCGCGACGCTGGACAGAGCTGAGCCGGCAGGGTTGGCCCTTTGCAAGGATAGGCAGAGAGGAAGGGGTGGACCGCCGCACCGTGGCCAGAATAGTCCGTCAGAGATGGGGCAAGCACGTGGGCGAGGCGGCGGCCCAGGCGCGAGGTGAGGTGGCCTCCCGTATGCTGGAAGAGCACTTCCGTGACATGGAGACGGTGGCGACGACTGTCCTTCGCGCCCTCGTGCCACCGTCCCTGAGGGACAGTCTCTTCGTAGAAGTCCCTGACATGGAAGTCCTGCTCCAGGAGCGGGTGGCGGACTGGTGGCTGCGGATGAAGCACATGTACCTGCCAGGCACAGGCCCGGACGAGGTGGACCGTCGCCGCGCACGCCGGCAGGCGCAGGCCCTGCTCATGGCCCTCCAGGAGCACCAGCCCCTAGTCAAGACCCTCGTGGGTGACTGGTCACGGTGCGCCCAGGATTACTACAGGCTCTGGCTGGAGATCGAAGGGAAGGCCCAGGCGGCAGGCTTTTCCGGCCCGGTGACCAGGAGCGCTGTAGAGGAGACGCTACGCGGGTCGATGCGAGGCGATGCGTCTTCCCACGTTGCCACGGCCCCAGGCCTGGTCCTTCCTGGACCCGACCTGGAGCGTGTGGGGCGATGGCTTGCCGCCGACCGAGAGGCGCGGGCCTGTCTCGCAAGGCTGGGCAAGCTCATGGAGGAGATGGAGAACACCTTCGAGGCGCTGGAGGAGGCGCTGGACCCCGCTCCCCTGCGACAGGCGTTGCTGGAGAGCCGGTGCCGCCTCTGCCTTGCCTGACGGGCGTGAGGGAACCGGTTGCCGTTGGGCCCCGGCGCCCCCGCCTCGTGAACAACGGGGTAGGCCGGCGGGATTCCACTGAACAGGAGGCGCAGGTGAAGGAGTGGGAGATGGTGAAGGAGGCGCTCCGCGAGGGGGTGCGGCGCGCCGGCGTGCCCCCTGATATGATGGCCCCTGAGACTGCAGAGCGGGTGCTCGCAGCCCTGGACGAATCGGCTGGGCAGGCCGTGGCGGTGGCCGCGGGCCGCAGGTGGGAGGATGTGGCCTCCGCCGGGAGCGTTCTGAAGAGGGACGGTAGCTCGGCGCGCGAATGGGCGGAGGCCGTGGCGCCCTGGCTCCTTCGGCTGGGCGTGCTGGAGCGCGCCAGCGATGCGATAATGGATGCGGTCCCTGATGACCCTGAGCTCCTGGCCGCCGCTGGGGCGGCGCTGTTGGTGGCGGTTGGAGTTGGGCTGGGTGGGCAGATAGACGAGGCGGCGAGGGCGTTGGCCGATAGTCTGGGGTGCAGGCAGGGCGACGCAGAGGGCATGATGCGCCGCGTGTGCAGGCTGGCGGCGCGAAGGGACCCGGCGCTGATTGAGGTGGCGCGCTCCGTCCTGGCGGCATACCCCCAGGTGCGCGCCTGCGCTCTGGAGAGTGGGCGGTTCGCCCGCCAGGCAGAGCTCAACAGGCTCGTAGTGCATGAGGAGGAGGGCTGGGGACGTGCGCAGGAGGAGCTGTGGCGAAAGGCCCTGGGTGGGCCAGCATAGTGCAGAAAAGAGGGGGCTGTGATGCCTGAGTTGAAATTGGGCGCAGTATGGTGCAGGGTGAGTGGGCATGACCAGCGGGAGCTGTCCCTTCCGTTGCAGGAAGAGCGGTCTCGCCGCGCTTTGGAGGAGAGGGGCTTCGTAGTGCCGCGGGAGTTTGTCTTTCAGGTAGACTGGACGAGCACCAACCTGATGTCCTGCCCCGAGTTCCAGGAGCTACGCAGGCTTGTGGCCCACGGCGCCATTGGGGCCGTGGGGACCCTGGACAGGGACAGGCTCCAGGCCCATGGCTTGCAGCGGCTTCTCTTCCTGGCGGAGTGCAAGGAGAGGAAGGTGGAGGTGGTGGTGACGCAGGGGGCGCCCTTCCTGGACGGGCCCGAGGGCCAACTGGTGGAGCTGGCCCTGTCGCTGGCCAAGGAGCTTCAGGTGGGCCGGGCCCAGCAGGGAGCGCGGGATGGACTGAGGAGGCGGGCCGAGCAGTTGCGGCTTCCGCCCACCATGGGGAAGCCCTATGGGATGAAGTGGGAGGGCAACAAGCTCGTCCCCGATGAACGCTACGACAACGCCCGCGAGATATGGCGCATGGGGCTGGAGGGCCGGACGCTCAGGGCCATCGCGGCGGAGATGACGCGAAGGGGGATACCCACCAGATATGGCCGGAGGGTGTGGAACGCCAGCGCCATCCGCGCCATCCTCCGAAACCGCACCTACTCTGGGGTGGTGGAGGCCCTCAAGACCGAGGCGGTGGCGCCTGGAACTCGGCGCTCAGCCAGGAGCTACGGCAAGACGACCTGCGTGGAGAGGCCGGGCGAGCGGCGCATCCTCCTCCACGGCCTGGTCACTGCCCCCATCGTCTCGGAGGAAGAGTACGAGAGGATGCAGGCGCGCCTGGCGGACAACCAGCGGTTCGCCGCCAGGAACACGAAGCTAAGGAGCTACCTGCTCAAAGGGCTGGTGAGGTGCGCCCACTGCGGCAGAGCCTACATAGGGGTGACGAGGAATGGGCGCTCCCACTACCGCTGTGGCGGGCGTTCGGGATTGCCGTGGGGGGCGGAGAAGTGCC
>JAUYDU010000479.1 GCA_030691665.1 Chloroflexota bacterium | reverse complement strand
GCTGGGGGTTCTTCCCCTGCACGCGCCCCTGTTGACCATGATCCAGCCGGGCGTCCTGCGCATCGTCAAGGGCGGCGAGGAGGTGCAGATGGCCATCACTGGCGGCTTCATCGAGGTGCGACAGAATCGCATCACCATCCTGGCCGACGCCGCCGAGCGGGGGGAGGAGGTCGACGTGACGCGAGCGGAGGAGGCCCGCCGCCGCGCCCAGGAGCGCCTGGCGACGAAAGAGGTGACCGCGGACATGCTGCGAGCGGAGGCGGCCCTCAAGCGAGCCCTCGTCCGCCTCAAGGCGGCGGAACGAGTGCGCCGTCGCCGTGGTGGCGCCCCGCCACCACCAGCCAGCTAGGCCTCGTGCGCTCTTTCCCTCACTGATAGGATAGTCTCATGGCTGGCGAGCGGTTCATCATCGAGGGTGGGCGGCGGCTGGAGGGCAGCGTGGCCGTAAGCGGCTCCAAGAACGCCTCCGTGGCCGCCATACCCGCTGCCCTGCTGGTGCCCGAAGACTGCTATCTGGAAAACGTCCCCGCCATCGGCGACGTCAAGTTCATGGCCCAGGTGCTGGAGAGCTTGGGGGGCGAGGCCGAACGGACATCGCCGTCGACGCTGCGCCTGAACGCTGCTCACATCACCTCCTTCTCGCCGGCCACCGAGCTGGTGGTGAACTTGCGGGCCAGCTTTCTGGTGATGGGGGCTCTGTTGGCCCGCTTCGGCCAGGCGATGTGCTCCCCGCCCGGCGGCGACGTCATCGGCCAGAGGCCCATCGACGTTCATCTGGCTGGCTTCGCCGCTATGGGCGCAGACATCCACCGCCAGGGGGAGAAGTTTGTCGCCCAGGCCAAGCGGTTGCGGGGCGCCCGCATCTTCATGGACTACCCCAGCGTTCTGGGGACACAGAACCTCATGATGGCCGGGACTCTGGCCCGAGGCACCACCGTCATCATCAATGCGGCCTCCGAGCCGGAGATCGCCAGCCTGGCGGAGATGCTGAACAACATGGGTGCTCGCATCCACGGGGCCGGCTCCCACACGGTCGAGATCGAGGGAGTGGACGCCCTCCACGGCGCCCGCCATCGCATCATTCCCGACCGCATCGAGGCCGGCACCTTTGCCATCGCTGCCGCCATCACCGGCGGCGATGTGCGCATCTGCCAGGCCGAGCCTGCCCATCTGCACTCGCTGGTGGCCAAACTCAAAGAGGTGGGCGTTCAGGTAGAGGAGGACGGCACCGACCTCCGTGTCCGCGGCACCGGCCAACTGGGGGCGGTGACCATCCAGGCGCTGCCCTATCCCGGCCTGGCCACCGACCTTCAGGCGCCTATGGCCGCCCTGCTCACCCAGGCCCAGGGCGTGAGCTACATCCACGAGCGTGTCTTCGAGAACCGGCTCCTGTACGTGAGCGAGCTGCGCAAGCTGGGGGCAGAGGTGGTCTCCACAGGCACCACCGCCATCATCAGCGGCCCTACACCCCTCATTGGCACCAGCGTTCGCGCCCTGGACATACGCGCGGGGGCGGCGTTGGTGCTGGCAGGGTTGGCCGCCCGCGGCAAGACCGAGATCTCCGATATCTATCACCTGAACCGCGGCTATCAGTGCATCGACGAGAAGTTGCGGTCTCTAGGGGCCGATATCCAGAGCGCTTAACATTCCGCTCGTTGATCTATACTGGGGTTGGGGGTGGGGAGCATGTTCGGTAAGAGGATAGGGGTGGACCTGGGCACGGCCAACGTGCTGATCTACGTGCGCGGCAGAGGGATCGTCATCAGGGAGCCCTCGGTGGTGGCGGTGGCCCAGCGGGACAACACCATCGTCGCTGTAGGCGGCGAGGCCCGCGAAATGTTGGGCCGGGCGCCGGGGGCCATCGCCGTGATCCGCCCCATGCGGGACGGCGTCATCGCCGACTACCTGACCACCGAGGCCATGCTCCGGTACTTTATCGGCAAAGTGGTGGGGCGGTTCAACATTATCAAGCCAGAGGTAATGGTCTGCACGCCGGCCGGGGTGACCAGCGTCGAGCAGCGGGCGGTGCGCGACGCCGCCGAGGCCGCCGGCGCCCGTCGGCCCGCCCAGCTAGTGCCCGAGCCCCTGGCCGCCGCCATCGGCGCCCGCATTCCTGTGGGCTCGCCTCGGGGCCACATGGTGGTGGACATCGGCGGCGGGCGCACCGAGGCCGCCGTTATCTCCATGTACGGTATCGTCGTCAGCGAATCGGTGCGGGTGGCCGGCGACCGCCTGGACGAGGCCATCGCTGTCTACGTCAAGCGCCGCCACAACCTGCTGATCGGCGACCGCACCGCCGAGGAGGTGAAGATCGACGTGGGCAGCGCCCTCCCCGTGGAGGAGGAGCTGACCACGGACGTGCGCGGCCGCGACCAGATTAGCGGCCTGCCCAAGAACATCACCGTCACCTCCCAGGAGATCACCCAGGCTATTCAGGACCCCCTGGCCAGCATCCTCGGTGCCATCCGCGCGGTGCTAGAACGCACCCCCCCGGAGCTCGCCTCGGACGTGATGGATCGGGGCATCGTCCTGTCGGGAGGCAGCGCTCTCCTGCGCAACCTGGACCGCCTGATATCCCAGGAGATCGGCATCCCCTGCTCGGTAGTCGAGAATCCGATGGAGTGCGTGGCCGTGGGAGCCGGCATCGCCCTGGAGCATCTCGACCTCATCCGTCGCGCCCAGCCGCCGGAGGGCGACTTCCTGGCTGGCTACTAGAAGGACTACTTCGTCGGGATGGCCAGGGACTTGAGGTAGTATGCCATCCTCTGGAGTTGGAGGACGGGGTCGACCGGGCGCACTTCCACCCCCGGTGGCTTGTGAACGGGGATGGGGGCGTAGTTGAGGATCGCCTTCACGCCGCAGCGCACCAAGGCGTCGATGATCTGCTGGGCCACCTGCGCTGGCACGGCCACGATGCCAATGTCCACCGGCTCTGCTGCCAGGGCCGGCTCCAACTCGCTCACGTCTCTGACAACCAGCGCCCCTAGCTCCTTGCCCACGATGTCTGGATTCACGTCGAAGGCCTGGACGATACGAAAGCCCTGAGGGGCGAATCCACCGTATTCCAGAATAGCCCGGCCCAGCTTTCCCACTCCGATGAGGGCCATGCGCCACTGGCGATCGAGGCCCAGGATCAGCCGCAGTTCCTCCAGCAGCTTGCTCACATTGTAGCCCCGGCCCTGCTTGCCAAAGCGACCAAAGTAGCTCAGGTCCTTGCGGATTTGGGCTGGCGTCACCCGCAACCTCTCGCCCAGCTCCGCCGAACTCACCACCTCTTGCCCCTCGTACTGAAGAAGGGCCAGGGCGCGAGCATAGAGGGGCAGGCGCTCAACGACCACAGGCGAGATCCTGTCCGGTCTCGCTTCCCCTAGGTTCTTCGCCAACTTTCACCTCTCGGGCCAGGCTGGGCCTCAGCCAGAGGCTGATCCTCCGCCAAAGGCGGATTCGCCTCAGGCGAAGCCTCTGGCGGAGCCCCTTGGCTGAGGCTCGGCCCGTTTGTGCCTTTTTTCGCATGTTATAGCACCAAAGCTCGCCGCCGTCAACTTGCCCTTCAGGGTGGCTGGTTCACAATCGGCGGGTGCTTCTCCACCCCCGCCTAATGGTGATCAACCATTTGAATTCACCTCTGCGGGATGAATCCCGCAGCTTCCTCAAAGCTGAGGGTTTTAACCCTCAGGGGTGTTTTTATTTTCTCTAAGACCACAAGGCGGGGGCATGCCTGGCGCTCTCGATGCCCCAGCCTTCTCCGCCATCCGCAGAGGCGGATGCGCCTCCGGCGCAAGGCTGGGGTCGTGAAAAACCTACCCACCAACGGTCCACCGATCTGGCCGCCTGCGCTGGCTGGTTCGTAGGAAGGGACCTGCCTGCCGGCAGGCAGGTATGATATACTCCCCTCGTGACCCTGGGATACGATGGGTAGACAGTCTACAGTCCGGGCCGAGCGGCTGGACGCGCACAGCAAAGGAGGTTGACGGCGATGGCGGCGCAATCTGGCCAAGGCGGGCTCTCCTTCCACCCCGGGCTGCGCAGCGCCTGGGAATACCCCTTGTTCGATGCCATATTCAACCGCCGTTCCCGTCGGTTCGCCCTGGGGACGGAGATCCCCGGCGGCCCCACCAAGCACAAGTCGCAGACAGAGCCGCTGCCCCTGGATGAGATCGAGGAGGCCCTTCTGGTACAGGCGGCCACGGGCATAAGCGGTCGCCTCCTGGCCGACCTGCCCTATCTGGATGACCGCGACAGGGATGCCGGCGGCAATACAGTCTGCCACTTTGTCGGCCTCACCTGGCCCAGCCCCTGCGCCTCCCACGACACCCACCTCATTTACTGGAACGACGAAGCCACCTACCTGGTCAAGTTCAAGGACTTCAGCTCTGTCCAACTGCGGGAGTACGAGACCCTGGACGACCGGCAGAAGATCGTGAAGGCTTTTCGGGAGAACCGCGTTAAGCTGTTCGACGGACGGCTGGAGCACCCCCGCAGCTTTCCCACCATGCTTCCCTTCAACATCTGGAGCTCCAACGTCCCCGGCTCCACCATGTTCCTCCCCATCATCGACGTGACCTACGAGTACATCAACGTGCTGCTCCTGATGTGCGGCTGGTCCGACGGCGGCTTCTTCGTCATCGACGACTTCAACGGCGGCGTGCCCGCTGGCTGTGAACGCTGGGCCACCGAGGGGCTCCTCAACCGCATGATGGCCTTGCCTCTGTCCACCCTGGGCTACATCTCCCTCCTGGAGTCCGGCTTCCTCATCCAGAACCTCCTGCTGGCTATTCAGGCCATGGGTCTGGGCGGCTGGGTGCACGCTCATCCTGCGGGCATCATCCTCCTGGGCGGCACGCCCCTGGCCAAAGGGCTGGGCTTCCGCTTTGTGATGCCCAAGCGGGGGGTGGGCGGCGGCCGGGGCACCCCCAGCCCGGTGGGCATCGACGGCGTGCTCGAGGCCTACTGTCCGCCCTACTACCCCAACATGGACGCCGCCGTAGACGCGGTGGTGGCCACCAAGTTCGGGGCCAAGGGCATCTACAGCGAGGGAAGCGACCAGCCGGCCCCCTTCCTGGCCAGGCACGAGTTCCTGGCGGCAGTCCCTCGCCACAGCGACAGGGTGGTGCAGTGCGTCAAGGACATCTGCAACTACATCTACGACACCTACGGCCGCTTCCCCCACGTGGACGCCATCCACACGCCGGGCTCCTGGGTGCAGGCCCACCACCTGGACCTCGACTTCTACGACCGGTTCTACGGCGCTGGTGCCTATACGGAGACTCAGAGGAGCCATATGGAGCTCTGGCACGGGCCGGAGGCCGAAGCTCTCACCTCCGCCAGAGGCGGATGCGCCTCCGGCGCAAGGGCCGTGGCGGCGGCAGTGGCCTCGTAGGGCCTCGACGGGCAAGGGGGGACGGACGGCCATGAGGGTGCTATCGGGGGCAGGTGAGTTCGAGCTGGTGGTGCAGCAGATCACCACCGACGGCGACAACGTCGTGCTGGTGGGGCCGATGGGGGTCTGGGATGCCAGCACCACCATTACGCCAGAGGAGCTGATGCATCTGCTGCGGCTGTCCCTGAACAGGAAGGTGCTCCTCCATCTGGCTCGCTTGCCGTGGCTGTTGCGCCGCCGTCGCCGCGGCGGCGGCAGGGCGGCCCGCCCTGGGGCGGGATAGAGGAGGGAGCGAGTGCGTAAGGCGGTAACACTGGCAGCGTTTGCGCTGATCCTGGCGGCAGCGCTACTCATGGGCGCTTGCGGAAGCGAGAGCCAGCCAGCCCAGGTTGTATCAGCCACCGTGGGATCGCCCAGCCTGGGCGAGTACTCCCTGGTGCTGGACAAGCCCTCGATTCCCGCTGGCAAGACTCGCTTCCAGGTGAGGAACGAGGGGCTCATCGACCACGATTTCATAGTCATGGAGACGAATCTTCCTCCCAATGGTCTGAAGATCATCGCCAACAAGGTGGACATCCCCGCGTCTGGGCGCGAGGTGGGGAGGACGATCGTGATCTTGGCGGGCAGGGAGCAATCCGTCACGGTGAACCTCAAGCCCGGCAAGTACGTTGTCACGTGCAACATCGACGGCCACTATCAGGAGGGCGCGTACACTACCCTCGAGGTGACACGGGCATCGTGAAACGCATACTGAGGCTGTTAAGAAGGACTGCTGTTCGCCCTTCGACAATCCGCCCCCCGGCGGAGGTCTCAGGCGCCTGCATACCTCCCCCGCCATGCGGCGGGCTGTCGAACCACGAGCGGAACAAGAGGGTTTTTCAACAGCCTCGCATACTCCTGGCGGTGGCGCTCGCTTCGGCCCTGGGGCTGCTGGCCGTGGCCTGCGGTAGCAGTTCCGCCGACATTACGGTGCCCACGCCCGGCCCTGGCGGCGAGCCGGTGATCAGGGTCGAGATGCGGGACAACCGCTTTTCCCCCGCCAACCTCACCGTCAGGACGGGAAAGAAGTACATTCTCGAGCTGCGCAACAAAGGCAAGCTCGCCCATAACCTGCGGATAGCGGGCCCCGACAACGTGTATGACAGCGGCGATGACCTCGTCTCCGAGCTAATCGCCGCCGGAGCGACCGGCAGCCTGGCGTTCACCTTCGACAAGCCGGGCGTCTACAACATCCGCTGCGACCCTCATGCGGTGGACATGGTCGGCGCGCTCACCGTGTGGGAGCCGCCCCCAATAGTCGAGATTGGGTCGCCAACCCCGACTCCGACGGCTGAGGGGGAGCAGGGGGAGGAAGGGCCTACCCAGCCGCCGGCTGAGGCGCCAGCCGAGACAGCCACCGAAACGCCCACCGGGCCGTAACCTTGACGTGCGCGTTAGCCCTTTGTATACTCCCTGGGCTAGGGGCATCTCCGAGAGGCAGCCGACGCGCGACACCACCAGACAGGGGGCATGAGCAATGCCATCGCCCTTCGTCCATCTGTTTGCTCCTCTGAGGATCGGCTCGATCACTGTCCCCAACCGTATCCTCCAGACCTCCCACGCCAAGGTCTACGAGGACTACTTCCCCGGCGGCCTGGTGCTGGAGGAGAGCGTCGGCATCGCTAGGCTGCTCGCCCCCAGCGGCAGGCTGGACTGGATCAACGTCAGCGCCGGCGCCTACTGGAGCTTCGCTCCCATCATCGTCGCCCCCATGGCCTTCCCTCCCGGCTTCCTCCTCCACCTGGCGGCGGGCATCAAGGAGGTGATAGAGAAGGTGCTCTACAAGAACGCTCAGAAGATCCTGGGCCTGCCTGCCGGCAGGCAGGTCTGAAGGTCTGAGGGCAAGCCATGACCGAAGAACTGGTGATCGTCGAACGCCGGGGCCGGGTATCCACCTTCACCATCAGCCGCCCGGACAAGCTGAACTCGGTGAACCCGGAGATCATGCTCCGCCTGGGCGACACCCTCACCGCTCTCAAGGAGGAGGACGAGGTACGAGCGGTGGTCATCCGCGGCAGCGGTAGCCAGGCCTTCTCGTCCGGCTATGACATCGGCCGCATCGGGGGCGTGCCCCAGGAGGGCGGGCCACGCGGCAACCCCCTGGAGTACGGGCTCGCTGCCATCGTCAGCTGCCCCTACCCTGTCATCGCCATGGTCTACGGCTACGCTCTGGGCGCCGGCTGCCACCTGGCGGCCACCTGCGACCTGTGCATCGCCGCCGACACCGCCCTGTTCGGCATGCCGCCGGCCAAGCTGGGCCTGGTCTATCCCCTGGAGGGCTACCAGCAGTTCGTGAGCCGCGTCGGCCCTTCCTACGCCAAGCAATTCTTCCTGACCGGCAGGCAGTTCTCGGCCCAGCAGGCCAAGGAGATGGGGCTGGTGCATCAGGTGGTGGCGGAGGCCGAGCTGGAGGCGACCGTCTACCAGCTAGCCGAGGAGATAGCGGAGGAGAACGCCCCTCTGTCGATGAAGGGGAGCAAGCTGATCATCAACAAGCTGGCTGCCGGGCCCTTGACCGAGGAGGACGAGCAGGAGTTCCGCCGCTGGATGGCCCAGGCGTTCATGAGCGAGGACGCCAGGGAGGCCCGCGCCGCCTTCAAGGAGAAGCGCAAGCCTCTGTTCAAGGGGCGGTAGGCTCGCTGGTAGCTGCGGACCTTGTGGGTCTGTACAATTTAGTCGATCTCTGCGGGTTGAAACACGCAGCTTCC
>JAUYDU010000464.1 GCA_030691665.1 Chloroflexota bacterium | reverse complement strand
CCTTGAAGGAGGCCAGGGCTTCGACGCCCACCCCCAAGCCCATCTCCTCCAACGATTGCTTGGTGATAAGGGCCACCAGGGTGAAGCCGCAGTCGAGCACCACCCGCACCTGGCCTCCCGCCGCCGTTATGCGGCGGACAGTACCCCGCAGGTGGTTGCGGGCGCTGGTGGGGTGGCTATCGGGGCGGGCCGGCTCGAGAACGATGTCCTCCGGCCGCAGGCAGACCAGCACCTCGGCCTGCCGCCCGAGGTGGGGAGCCGCCGCCTCCACCCTGACCTGGTCGGGGCCCAGGTCGATCTGAGCGAGGCCGTCAGCCAGCGATTGGACTCGACCCGGCACGATGGTCTCGACCCCGACGAAGGCCGCCACCTCCTCATCCACCGGCGCGGCGAACACCTCGGCGACCGTCCCTACCTGGCGGATGGCGCCGTCCATCATCACCGCCACCCGGTCGCCCAGGCGCAAGGCTTCCGAGCGGTCGTGGGTGACGAAGACGGTGGTGAGCCGCCGGTCGCGCAGGATGGCCTCGAGGTCGTTGAGGAAGGAGTCCCGCATGGGCGGGTCGAGGGCGGCGAAAGGCTCGTCGAGAAGAAGCAGCTCCGGCTCCAGGGCGAGGGCGCGGGCCAGGCTGGCCCGCTGTGCCTCGCCGCCCGATAGGGTGCGGGCCGAGCGGCGCGCCAGATGGGCGATGCCCAGGCGCTCCAGCCAGTATCCGGCTCTGGCGGACTGCTCGCGACGGGAAAGGCCCCGCAGCGCCAGGCCCGTCCGCACGTTCTTCTCCACCGACGTATCCAGGAGGAGCGGCTCCTGGAAGACCAGGGCCAGGCGACGGCGATAGGGCAGGGGGTTGCCCTCCACCCGCTGGCCATCGAAGAAGACGGCGCCGCTGGCAGGTCGCTCCAGGAGGGCCATGACCTGGAGGAGGGTGCTCTTGCCAGCGCCGTTGGGGCCAAGCACCGCCAGCACCTCACCGGCGCGGACGTCGAAGTAGGGGACAGAGAGGATTAGTCGCCCGCCCCGATGGACCGACAGTTCCTTTATCGCCAGCTTGGGATCGCCCACGCCCCCTCCCATGGAGAACGAGCAAACCAACAAACCATACTATCAAAGCATGGTTCACTGGTTCTATGGTTTGTTGGTTTGGTCGCCCGTTCGCTACAACGGGCGCTGGCGCTGCTGGACGGAGGTGAGAGTGAGGTTCACAGCGTAGACCAGGACGAGGAGAATCAGCGACAGGGCGATAGCCAGCTCGAAGTTGCCCTTGCCGGTCTCCAGGACAGTGGCAGTGGTCAGAACGCGCGTCTCCCCCTTGATGTTGCCGCCCACCATCAGGGAAGCGCCCACCTCGGAGATAGCCGCCCCGAAGCCAGCCATGATCCCGGCCAGCAAGGGGAGGCGAGCCTCGCGCAGGAGAAGCCAGAGGGTCTGCCAGCGAGATGCGCCCAGGGCCATGATCTGGAGTCGCAGCTTGGGGTGGAGGCTCTGGATAGAGGCGACGGTGAAGCCAGTGACGATGGGGGTGGCCAGGATGGCCTGCGCGATGGCCATGGCGGTAGGGGTGTAAAGGAGCCCCAGCGCGCCCAGGGGGCCCTGCCGCGCGAGCATAATGGCGACGAACAGACCCACCACCACCGGCGGCAGGCCCATCCCGGTGTTTACCAGGCTGATGACAAAGTTGCGTCCCCAGAAGTTCTGCAAGGCCAGAAATGTTCCGGCCAGGGCGCCCAGGACGAGAGCGACAAGGATCGCCGAGCCAGAGACGAGCAGGGTACGCAAGGCGATATCGATGACCTCGCGGTTGCCGGTGAACACGAGGCGAAAGCCCTCCCTAGTGCCGTCCCAGAGAAGCTCCATCGTTAGTCCTCCCGTCGTGGCCCGGCGGGCCTGCCTGCCGGTAGGCAGGGCTGGGGCCCCGCCCTACGTTCTCTCTCCCGTCGTGGCCTGGCGGGGCTGGGGCCCCGCCCTACGTTCTCGATCAGCAGGGTTACCGGCCCAGAGTCGATTCGTCCTGGCCGGCGACGGCAAAGAACAGGGGTTGGCCGAACTGCTCGACGCCGAAGGTGCGGATCATCTCCTGGGCCTGCGGCGATACCAGGAAGTCGGCGAAGGCTTCGGCCCCCTCCACGTTCAGACCGCTGTGGCTGGCGGGATTGACGCCGATGACATGATAGATGTTGAGCAAGGCCGGGTCGCCCTCCGACAGCGGATCCAGGCTCAGCCGCTTGCTGAGCCGCGCGTAGGTGGCGCGGTCGGTGAGAGTATAGGCGGCCTTATCGCTGGCGATCATCAGCGTCTGGCCCATGCCAGCCCCCGCCTCCTGGTACCAGGACTTGCTGCTGGGGTCGAAGCCTATCTCCTGCCACAGCTTCGTTTCAGTCTGGTGGGTGCCCGAGTCGTCGCCGCGGCTGACGAACAGCGAGCCCTTGTCGGCGATGGCCCCCAGGGCCTCGGTCGCCGACCGCACGCCCTTGATGGCGGCCGGGTCGGCAGACGGCCCGACGATAAGGAAATCGTTGTACATCACCAGGCGGCGGTCGACGCCGTGGCCGGCGGCCATGAACTTCTCCTCGGCGGCAGGGGAATGAACGAGCAGGACGTCCGCCTCCCCCCGCTCGCCCAGGGCCAGGGCCTGGCCTGAGCCGACGGCGATGGTCTTCAGGTTGTAGCCCGTCGCCTTCTCGAAGGCGGGGACGAGCTCATCGAAGAGGCCGCTGTCTTGAGCGCTGGTGGTGGTGGCTAGGATCACGTCGTTGCCGCCGCCGCATCCTGCTGCGAAAAGCGCGATGGCTAGGGAAAGGATCGCGGTCAGGGCGGGCAACAGCACCCGGCAACGAATCCGCTCAGGCGTCCCAGGTGATGGCAGCATGGAGATTCTTCGCTCCGCTCAGAATGACATCTGGCAACGAATCCATTCAAGCGTCCTCGGCAGTGGCGGCATGGCGGTTGACCTTCTAGGCTTGCGGAGGCCCTCTGGCGGCTGCGAGCCAGAGGTTGAATATTCAGTGTCTGAATACCACACCCCCGCTGCTGCGTCAAGACCTTGATTCGTCTATTACATACCGTACACTCAACTCCTCCTTTCCTGGGCCAGGTATTGCTGGGTACAAGGCTTCGCGTGGTTCGTAGCCAAGGGCCTGGTGAGAGCGGTAGCAGTTGTGAGCCTGCTCCCACGCCCTCAACAAATGTAGCGGAGGCCTTTAGGCCTCCATGCATGCTATGGCGACCTAAAGGTCGCCGCTACATCTGATTCTGGCTCCGCGGGCGTACGGGGCCTATCTGAACAAGTTCAGACCTGCCGCACATCACAGAGATCGACCCGCCGCCGATG
>JAUYDU010000408.1 GCA_030691665.1 Chloroflexota bacterium | reverse complement strand
TAGTATGCTCCCGCAGGCTGTCGGTGATGGGAACGCGGCGAGAACGAAAGGTAAGCTCCATTCGGACCATCCCTTTCTCATGCTCCCCGGGCGAGGAAGTGCTCTTAGTATATTTTAGACCGAACAGGGGGCGCTTTCAAGGCGCTCAGTCCTCGCGGGCAAAAGTCAGAGCACAGACCGAGGCCGCGCCAGCCTGGCGCAGAGCCCGGGCGCAGGCGTCGAGGGTGGCGCCGGTGGTCATCACGTCGTCGATAACCAGGACGCGCCGATCCTTCACCCGGCGGGGCTCCGCCACGAACGCCTCGGCCACGTTGCGGCGTCGCGCTTCGGCGTCGGCGCTGCGGGCCTGAGGCGGCGTATCGCGCCGCCGCGCCAGAGCTCGCTCGGCCAGAGGCAGGCCAGCCAGATGAGAGATCTCCCGCGCCAGGAGGGCGGACTGGTTGTAGCCGCGCACCCGCTGGCGCCGGCCGTAGAGCGGCACGGGGGCTACCAGGTCGGCCTCCAGGCCCTCCTCCCCCAGGTGATCGGCCATGAGCCGAGCCATGGGCGGAGCTAGAGCAGAGAGGAAGTTGTACTTGAGAGCATGCACCAGCTCGCGGGCCGGACCCTGGTATAGATAGGGGGAGCGCGCCTCCTCGAAGGCCGGCCTCTCCTCCCGACAGCGATGGCAGAGAGCTCCCTGCGGCTGGGACTGCCAGCAGACGGGGCAGCGCGGCGGCAACACACAGGGCAACTCCTGGCGACAGCCGCCGCAGAGAAAGGCGCCGTAAGTCCCGCAGGCCGCACAGCGGGGCGGGAAGAGGACATCCAGGATCGCCTGGCCGACGCGGGCCAAGCCAGGAAGGACTGCCATCGCTACTACTCCCCTCTGCACGATCCTTCGCATTATAGCGCCTGACCGCACCTGTCCGTTAGCGGGGCAGTCCCCTCGATGGTAGAATGGATTCGATGGCAACAATGAAGGCCAAGGTGAAGTTTTTCGCCGCCCTTCACCAGATGATGGGCACGCGCGAGCTCGACCTGGAGGTGGCGGAGGGGCTAACGGTGGCCGAGCTCCACCGCGACCTCTGCGCTCGCTTCCCCCGCCTGGCCGACTACGGCGACAACCTGCTGTTCAGCGTGAACGCCGAGTACGTGCCCGCCGACCACCCCTTGCGCGACGGCGATGAGGTGGCCTTCATCCCTCCCGTGAGCGGAGGCGCCGATGCTCATTAGGATCACCCCGGACGCTCTCGACCCCCAGCCCTTCATCGCCCACGTCCGCCGCGACGAGGCCGGCGCCGTGGCCCTCTTCCTGGGGGTCGTCCGCAACAACAGCCAGGGGCGGCGCGTCCTCCACCTGGAGTACGACGCCTACCCCGAGATGGCCGAGAAGAAGCTCCGCGAGGTGGCCGAGGAGATCGTGTCCCGCTGGCCCATCACCGACATCGCCATCGCCCACCGCACCGGCCGCCTGGAGATCGGCGAGACCAGCCTGCTCGTGGTCGTCTCCTCACCCCACCGCCAGGAGGCCTTCGCAGCCTGCCACCACGCGGTGAACCGCATCAAGGAGGTCGTCCCCATCTGGAAGAAGGAGGTCTGGCAGGGCGGCGAGTCCTGGGTCGAAGGGGAGGGAGAGCGGCAGGCCACCCTCCAGCCTGAATGACCAGCTACTCGCCTTTCCCTCGCCCGCGCCCGCCCCGCCGCGGGGCTTGAGGCGGCGGCGCCTGCTTCCGGGGACGCCCCCGGTAGTCCGGTGCCTTGATATCGACGATCATGCTCACCTTCACGTCGAACATCCGCGACACCCACGGATCGGGAACAGTCCCCTCCTGATCCTTTCCCACCGTGATCACCGTAGGGAGCTTGGCGTTATAGCGATAGTTGAGGATCTGGAACAGCTTCTCCTGGGCCCAAGGCGTGGCGCTGTGCACCCCCAAGTCGTCGAGGATGAGGCAGGGAGCCGTCCGCACGGCCTCGAACACCTGGCCAAACTGGGATGAGGCGCTCTCGTCCCGATAGGCCGAGCGCAATACGTCGAGAAGGTCTGGCACCACACAGAACTCGACCACTATCCCCTTGCCCTCCAGGTGGTGGCCAACGGCCGCCGCCAGGTGGGTCTTGCCACAACCCGTCCCCCCCAAGAACACCAGCCACCCCTCCGGGTTCTCCGCGTAGTTCCTGGCGGCGCGCAACGAGTCGCGCAGGCTTTGCACCGCCTCGGCGCTGAGGCCAATGCCCCCCAGGTAGAAGCTCTCGAAGGTCATCTCCCGGATGATCGGCAGGGCCAGCCCGCCAAAGGCGCCCGTCCGCCCGCCGCTGCCCTCCTCCAGCAGGAACACCCGCGAGACGCTGGCGTCGCCCAGGCGGGTGCGCAGCCGCTCGTCCATCTCCTCCAGGAGCACGCTGGTGGTGAAGACGGTGGGCAGCCGGTGGTTGTAGCGATGGTTGAGTAGCTGGAAGAGCTTCTCCTGCGCCCAGGGGGTGGCGCTCTGAGCTCCCAGGTCGTCCAGGATCACCAGGGGAGCGTTGCGCACCTGCTCGAA
>JAUYDU010000392.1 GCA_030691665.1 Chloroflexota bacterium | reverse complement strand
TCGTCATCCAGGGGCGAAAGCGGAATCGGGAGCTAACGCCTTATGTTATCGCGGTGATGATGGGCATCCTGGCCTACTTCTTGGCGATTACGGGCTTCGCTTCCAATCCCTTCGAGAGGCTGCCGGTATCGCCTGTGGAGGGCATGGGCCTGAACCCGCTCCTGCGGAATCCGGGCATGTTGTTTCACCCGCCGACCCTCTACCTGGGCTACGTCGGGTTCACGGTGCCCTTCGCCTTCGCCATGGCTGCCCTGATCACCGGGCGCCTAGGGGACGAATGGATTCGCTCCAGCCGGCGCTGGGCTCTCTTCGCCTGGTTCTTCCTGGGCATGGGTAACCTGCTCGGCGCCCAGTGGGCCTACGAAGTTCTGGGTTGGGGCGGCTATTGGGGCTGGGACCCGGTGGAGAACGCCAGCTTCATGCCCTGGCTCGTCGGTACCGCCTATCTGCACTCGGTGATGATCCAGCAGCGGCGGGGCATGCTTAAGGTGTGGAACATCGCCCTGATCATCGTCACCTTTGCCTTGTGTGTGTTCGGAACTCTAGTGGTGCGAGGCGGCATTCTCAGCTCCGTCCATGCCTTTGCTGTCGGGTCGGTGGGGCCCTTGCTGTTGGTGCTTCTGGCCCTGGTCCTCGGCGGCTCTTTGTGGCTGCTTTGGATGCGGCTGCCCGCTCTGCGCAGCGAGCACGAGCTGGACTCCATGGTCTCGCGCGAGGCTAGCTTCCTGCTGAACAACCTGCTGCTGGTGGGAGCGGCCTTCGCCATCTTCTGGGGAACGGTCTTCCCCCTGATCTCCGAGGCGGTGCGAGGGGTGAAGATAACGGTGGGGCCTCCCTTCTTCAATCAGGTCAGTGGGCCCATCTTCCTGGCCGTGCTGGTGTTGATGGGCATCTGCCCCCTTATCGGCTGGCGCAAGGCTTCGCCGGAGAACTTGGCCCGTAACTTCCTCTACCCTCTGCTGGTGGCCGTGGCGACAGGCGTCGTTCTGTATGTACTCGGTCTGCGTGAGCCTTACGCGGCGGTGGCCTTTGCCACCCTCGCCTTCGTGGGTGCGTCCCTTCTGTTGGAGTTCTATCGGGGGGTTCGTGCCCGCCATCGCGGCCGGGGCGAGAACTACGTCCTGGCTTTGCCCCGCCTGATATGGGCCAACAAGCCGCGCTACGGAGGCTACGTCGTCCACGTGGGGGTGATCCTCATCGCCCTGGGCATCGTGGGCTCCCAGATGTTCTCCACCAACGTGGAGGCCACCCTGGCGCCCGGGGAGAGCTTGCAAATCAGGGACTACAGCCTCACCTTCCAAGGGCTGAGCGAGCAGAACCAGGGGCAAGAGCAGGAAGTGTCTGCCCTCCTTCAGGTCAGCCGCGATGGGGACCCGGCCGGCAGCGTGGCGCCCAGCAAGTCCTTCGAGCAGAACCGCGAAGAATCGGTAACCCACGCCGCCATCCGCAGCACGCCTCAGGAGGACCTGTACGTGATCCTAGGTGGATGGACAGAGGATGGGAAGGCTACCTTCAAGGTCCTGGTTCACCCGCTGGTGATGTGGTTATGGATCGGCGGAGCCGTGCTCCTGGTGGGGACGGCGATAGCTTTCTGGCCCGACGTTCGGGAGGAGCGCCGGGTGCCTGTCGTGGAGCGCGTGCCCGCTAGGGGGATGAGGCCCAGCCATGCTTAAGTGGACAGCGATCCTTGCCGTTCTGGCCGTTCTGGCTCTGGTGGCCGTGGTCGCCTGGCCGAAGCCGGCACCGGCCGCCGGGCCGCCCACCCTGGATGAGATGACGTCGGAGCTGATGTGCCAGTGCGGCTGCGGCATGACCGTGGCCGCCTGCGCCGAGGCGATGGAATGCAGCGTAGGTACTGGCATGAGGACTGAGATCGTCAAGCAGATCGACGAAGGGAAGAGCAAGGCAGAGATACTGGACTATTTCGTAGGCATCTACGGCGAGGCAGTCCTGGCATCACCCAGGAAGAGCGGCTTCAACCTCACGGCCTGGGTTACGCCCTTCCTGGCCATCGCGATGGGGGGGGCGGTGCTCGCCTGGGCGGCGTGGGCCTGGGTCAGGCGGCGAACCCCGCGGCCGTCGGAAGAGCCGGCAGCCGTGGAAAGGCAGGATCTGGCTCCATATGAGGAACTGGTAGAGCAAGACCTGAAACTCTTGGAATAGGGGAGAGCGATGATCTGGTTGGTAGTTCTGGCCCTTATGCTGGCAGCCTTTGCGGTGGTGAGCTGGCCGCTGCTCAGCTCGGCCAAAGCTTCTGAAGCCGAGGAAGTGACCACCAGCGGCGAGTGGGAGGACATGGTTGACCAACGCAACGCGGCCTACCAGGCCATCAAGGAGCTGGACTTCGAACATGAACTGGGCAACCTTTCCCAGCAGGATTACCAGAGCCTGCGAGAGCAGTACCGCACCCGCGCGGCTGGCCTCCTGCGCAGCCTGGATAGAATGATCCGGTCGCGGGGAGTGAAGGCGGCTGCTACCTCCCGTGAGGGGCCAGCCGAACGCGTTCTCCAGGGCGGAGCGATGCCCGCAGCGGAGGGCGGTGCCCCGACTCAGCTCGCACGGCCAGCAGGGCAAACGCTCCCGTGTTCAGCGTGTGGAAAGCTCGTTCCCCTCGGCGACCGCTTCTGTTCGAGCTGCGGCGCCGCTCAGGCCCGCCTGTGTCCCAGTTGTGGCGCCGCCCGGCCAGCCAGCGATACCTTCTGTGGCGAGTGCGGCGCACATTTGGAGAGTGAAGCATGAAGGCTTTGCTAGTAGCCGCCGTCGTTCTGGG
>JAUYDU010000341.1 GCA_030691665.1 Chloroflexota bacterium | reverse complement strand
GATAGGCTGCTGATCAACCACCTCCAGGGCGGCTTCCCCCTGTGCTCGCGGCCGTACCACGAGGTGGGCGAGCGGCTGGGGCTGAGCGAGGAGGAGGTCATCGCCCGCCTGCGCCGGCTGCTGGAGGTGGGCGCGCTCACTCGCCTCGGCGCCATCCTGGATGCGCCTCGCCTGGGGGGGGAGCGCACGCTGGCCGCCATGCAGGTGCCCCCCGAGCGGGTCGAGGAGGTGGCGGCGGCGATCAACCGCCACCCTGAGATCAGCCACAACTACCAGCGAGAGCACCGGTTCAACGTTTGGTTCGTCGTGTCGTCTGAGGATGGCAGCGCCGTGCAGCGCGTCATCCATAAGATCGAGGCGGAAACAGGCCTGAACGTGATGAACCTGCCCAGCCTGGAAGAATATTATGTCGAGTTCCGCTTTCCGCTGTCGGTGGACTAAGCGTAGCTGCAGGGCTTTTCCGCCGAAGGCGGATGCGCCTCTGGCGCAAGCCCTGCCCACAGCAGGCCTCGTTCGGGCAGGCCTGAAGGCCTGCAGCTACGGGTACTACGACTACGCACGAGGCGGGCACGGCTGGGGCCGTGCCCTACGGTGGGAGGCTAGGTGCTGAGCGAAGAGGAGCGCCGCCTGCTCTTGCTGGTGCAAGAGGGCATCCCCCTGGTACCCCAGCCCTACCGGGCCCTGGCCGAGCGGCTGGGCAGGGCCGAAGTCGCCGCAGGCGACTGGCGGCCCAGCGAGGAGGCGGTGCTGGCCGTCCTGCGCTCGCTCATCGAAGAGGGCAAGATCAAGCGGTTGGCCGCGGTGCCCAATCACTACGCCCTGGGCATCACCGCCAACGCCATGGTGGTGTGGGACGTGCCCGACGACCAGGTCACCGAGATCGGCCGCCGCCTCGGCCAGCAGGCGGACGTGACTCACTGCTATCGGCGGCCGCGCCACCGGCCCCACTGGCCCTACAATCTGTTCGCCATGGTGCACGGCTTCAGTCGCCGGGAGGTGCTGGCCAGCGTGGAACGCATCAGCCGCGAGGTAGGCCTGGAGAGGATGCCGCGGGAGGTCATCTTCAGCACCCGCATCCTGAAGAAGCAGGGCACTCGGGTGCAGGCAGCAGCCGCTGAGGACTAGGGGGAGAGGCGTGCCCAAGGTCAAGGTCGACGACATCGAGATCTACTGCGAGGTGCGCGGCCGCGGCGAGCCGCTGGTGCTGATCATGGGCCTGGGCGCTCACACCAAGGGCTGGGACATGCAGGTTCCCGCCTTCAGCAGCGAGTTCCGGGTGGTGGCCTTCGACAACCGGGGCGCCGGCCGCAGCGACAAGCCGGCCAGCCGCTACACCATTCCCCTGTTCGCCGACGATACTGCCGGCCTCATGGACGCCTTGGGCATCGAGGCCGCCCACGTTTACGGCCAGTCGATGGGTGGCCTCATCGCCCAGGAGCTGGCCCTGCGCCACCCTGAGCGGGTGCGAACGCTGGTCCTGGGC
The DNA here is from genome assembly GCA_030691665.1 of Chloroflexota bacterium. Taxonomy (GTDB): domain Bacteria; phylum Chloroflexota; class Dehalococcoidia; order SM23-28-2; family SM23-28-2; genus JAUYDU01. The sequence continues at coordinate 1,994 of JAUYDU010000341.1, read as the reverse complement.
TCCACGCTCTGCGGCGGCCGCGATTCAGTCGCCCCGGCGGCGGAGCACATCTCCCGCCTGGCCGCCCTCAACGGCATGGACCCCGTGGTGGCGGCGGAGAAGGGCCTGCTCCTGCTGTATAGCGAGGAGTTTATCGCCCAGAAGCGGGAGGAGCTGATCCAGCGGTCGCTGGCCGAGGCCCACCTGCGGCCGCCGCCTGACGCCTTCGGGCGGCAGATGCTGGCGGCGATGCATCACACCACCTGCGACCGGCTGTCCCAGATCCCGTGCCCGACCCTGGTCATCACCGGCAGCGACGACAAGATCGTGCCGGCCGCCAATTCCCGCATCCTGGCCGAGCGCATCCCTGGCGCCCGGCTGGTGGTGCTGCCCAAGGCGGGCCACGGCTATCTGGTGGAGTGCGCCGAGGAGTCCAACGCCATCGTTCTCGATTTTCTGCGAGCCGGAGGGCGGCCCTTCGACTCCGCTCAGGGCAGGCCCCGCCGTGGGAGCCGCGTCCTCAAGTCCGCTGGGGGCTCCGCCAGAGGCGGATCCGCCCCAGGCGGAGGATCAGTCTCTGGCTGAAGCCATGGCCAGGTACTTCACTCTCGCCGAAGCCAACGCCCTGCTGCCCCGCCTTCGCCAGTGGCTAACCCGCATGCAGGCCAAGAAGCGCCGCCTGGACCAGGTGCAGGAGAAGCTCGTGGAGCTGGCCATCAAGGCTGCGGGAAACGGGCGTCTCGTCGAGAAGGATCTGCACGCCGCCGAGCAGGAAGCCGAACGGCTGGCGCGCGAAATCGACAAGTGGGTGGAGCGGATCAGCGCCCTGGGCTGCGAAGTGAAGGACGTCGAGCGGGGTCTGATCGACTTCCTTGCCCGCAGGGAAGGGCGAGAAGTCTACCTCTGCTGGCAGCTCGGGGAGGAAGAGGTCGCCTTCTGGCACGAACTCCAGGACGGGTTTGACGGCCGCCAGCCCTTATAGCCGCATGCATCCCGGGGCCTCTCGACCAGTACGAATCGCCCACGCCTTCGGCAACAGCCGTCGGCGGCTGGCTCGCGCCCTTGAGGGGCCGGTGGACCTCATCGAGACAGACGTCTGGTTCGAGGACGGCAGGATCGTCGTGCGCCACGAGCGCAAGCTGGGGCGGCTGCCGATCTTGTTCGACAAGAAGCCGGAGTCGGCGGGCGAACGAGGGCCGGGGCGCTTCGGCATATCATTGGGGAAGTGGTACATCAAGCTCGATACGAGCGTCCTCCCCCTGCGTGAGGTCATGGCCAAGAGCAAGGGGCGGCGAGGCCTGCTTCTGGACCTGAAGGGAGCCTACGGCGGCAAGGAGGAGGCCTTCGCTGGCGCCCTGGTGGAGCTGGTGGCATCGACGGGGATGGAGCACGAAGTAGCCTTCTGCGGTCAGAACTGGCGGCTCCTGAAGTGGGTGCGCCGGCTGGCCCCCCACCTGGCGGTTCACTATTCCATCGACAACGCCGCCCAGCTCGCAGCGTTCCGGAGGATGCGGGAGGGCGATCCCATCCGCCGCATCTGCGTGCGCCACTCGCTGCTGGACGAGTCTCTGGCCCACGGCCTCCAGGCTCTGGGCGTGACGACCGTCTACACCTGGACAGTGGACGACCTGCGGCGAGCCCAGGAGCTGCTGGAGCTGGGTGTGGACGGGATCATCAGCAACAGCCTGAAGCTATTGGAGCTGCTTGGGCCGGGGGCTGACGCGCATCTTCAGCCTGGGGCTGATCCGCCTATGGCGGAGGCTGAGGGCCTGCCCTGAGCCTTGAGAAAATAAGGGCTCAAGCCCGGCATAGCGCAATGTAGCGGAAGCCTTTAGGCTTCCACCCCATGTCATGGAGGCCTGAAGGCCATAAACTATTTGATTGCTCTCCGCGGGTTAAAACCCGCGGCTTCAGTCAAAGCTGCGGATTTCAATCCGCAGGGGAATCTATTCTCTTGATGACCTGAAGGCCTCCCCTACATCACTCCGCGCTCAGCGTCACTAATTCATTAGTGA